>NZ_JAUJWZ010000022.1:0-101923 GCF_031931925.1 Pseudomonas sp. rhizo66 | reverse complement strand
AATCGACTCGATTTCTCAGGTCGATGAAAAGCCCGAGACACCTCGGTCGGCTCCCTCTCCCTCCGGGAGAGGGCTGGGGTGAGGGTGATGGATCTTGGACTAAACTCAACTCAACTTCAGAACGACGGCGCCTGCTGCCGCCGCTTCCACTGACTCAACCGCTGCTGCAAATTCAACGGACTATGAATCTGCTGCCCCCGCGCCCGGCTGAACAGAATCAACGCCAACTCCGCAGTGGCCAGTGCGTCGGCGCTCGCGTTGTGCCGCTCGAACACCTCAAGCTTGAACCAGTCGATCCACTCATCCAGCCCGGCCTCACGAATGTTCGCTTGCGGACACAGCAGCGGTGCAATGTCGGCGACATCCAGAAACACCGGCTGCAACTTGTGCCCCAGATGTTCCTTCAAGGCACGCCCGAGCATGTGCTGATCGAACGGCGCATGAAACGCCAGCACCGGGCTGTCGCCGATAAATTCCATGAGCTCCAGCAACGCCTCGGCTGGTTCACTGCCCGCCGCAATCGCGTTCGGCCCCAAGCCGTGAATCAACACGCTGGGACTGAGCTTCAGCTCGCGACATTGCAGCGTGCGTTCGAACTGCTGGCTGAAGTCGATCGCGCCATCCTCGATCACCACCGCCCCGATCGACAACACCCGGTCCTTGTTCAGATTCAGCCCGGTGGTTTCCAGATCCAGCACCACCCAGCGTTGTTCACGCAGGCTGCATTCGCTGAGTTCGCGGTGCACCGGCAGCTTCGCAAGACGCTGTTGCAGTTCCACCGGCAACACCGGGCTGGCCGGACGCAGCCACGAGAACAGGCTCATAGCTGATACCGCAAGGTCAGGCTGCTCTGCAGGCGCTGGGCCTGGCGCAGGGATTCACGCAGGATGCGCCGGTCGAGATGGTTGAGGCTGTCCGGGTCGACACGGTTGGAGTAGGGCAGGTTCTCCCGGGTCTGCAGTTGATGCTGTTGCATGCGCGTTTGCTGAATGAAGTGGTACGCCTCTTCATACGCCGCGCCATCCAATCGTTCGATGACTTCTTTCTCGACCAACTGACGGAAGCGCTCGAGGGTATTGTTGGCGTCGATACCGTTGGCCAGCGCCAGCAATCGCGCGCCATCCACGAACGGCGTCAGGCCCTGTACCTTGAGGTCCAGCGTGGCTTTCTCGCCATTCTTGCGTGCCAGCACAAACTCGCGGAAACGTCCCACCGGCGGACGATTGCGCAGGGCGTTCTCGGCCATCATGCGCTGGAACAAACGGTTGTCGCCGACCTGATCGAGAATGCCGCGGCGCAATTGTTCGCAGCTTTTTTCATCGCCCCAGACCACGCGAAGATCGAAATAGATACTCGAGCCAAGCAGATTCTCCGGCGTCGCCTCACGAATAAACGCTGCAAAACGCCGCGCCCATTCCGCCCGCGACAGACACAGCTCGGGATTGCCGGCCATGATGTTGCCCTTGCACAGGGTGAAACCGCACAGCGCCAGGCTTTGGTTGATCTGCTGGGCAATCGGCAGCAGCTTGCCGCGAATCTCCGCCGCGTGTGCTGCGTCCCGCGCGTCAAACAGAATGCCGTTGTCCTGATCGGTGTGCAGCGTCTGCTCGCGGCGACCTTCGCTGCCGAAACACAGCCAACTGAACGGCACACCGGGATCGCCTTTTTCCGCGAGGGTCAGCTCGATCACGCGGCACACGGTGTGGTCGTTGAGCAGGGTGATGATGTGAGTGATCTGTGTTGAGGACGCGCCGTGGGCGAGCATGCGTTCGACCAGTTGGCCGATCTCGCCGCGCAGGCTCACCAGTTGTTCGACGCGCTGGGCGCTGCGGATGGTCCGGGCCAGATGCACCAGGTCGACCCGCTGCAGCGAGAACAGATCGCGCTCGGAGACCACGCCGCACAGGCGCTGATCCTTGACCAGACAGACGTGCGCGATGTGCCGTTCGGTCATGGCAATCGCCGCATCGAACGCGCTGTGATCCGGCGACAAGTAGAAGGGCGCGGGCGTCATGTGGCGCTCGATGGCTTCGCTGAAGTCGCCGACGCCGGCGGCCACCACATGCCGCAGATCGCGCAGGGTGAAAATCCCCAGTGGGGCTTTGTGTTCATCCACCGCCACGATGCTGCCGACCTGCTGCTCGTGCATCAGTTTCACTGCTTCACGCAATGGTGTGTCGGGGCCGCAGGTCACCGGGTGACGCATCGCCAGTTCGCCCAGTCGGGTATTCAGCGAGTACTGCGTGCCGAGGGTTTCCACGGCTTTCTGCTGCACTTGCTGGTTGACTTGATCGAGCAGGCTGCTGACCCCGCGCAAGGCGAAGTCGCGAAAGGCGTTGGAGAGGGCGAACAGTTTGATGAACGCCAGTTTGTTCAGTTGCAGGCAGAAGGTGTCTTCGCCGGCCAGGTGTTCGGTGCGGGTTGCGCGTTCGCCGAGCAGCGCGGCCAGCGGAAAGCATTCGCCGGTGGTGATTTCAAACGTGGTTTCGGTGCCGGGTTTGGTGATGTGCTGACGTTCGCCGACCACCCGACCTTGCTTGACGATATAGAAGTGTTCGACCGGGCCGTCGGCGGGTTTGATGATGCTTTCGCCCTGGCCGTAGAAACGCAGCTGACATTGCTCCACCAGATAGGCCAGGTGGGCGTGTTCCATTTGATTGAAAGGCGGGAATCGCTGAAGGAATTGCAGGGTGCCCTGGATGTTTTGCAATACCGCGGTTTTCCCTGCCTGGGTGAAGGCGTCCGCTTTACTCATAACCATTACCGCAGTCTTTTTCGAATTGTTGTTGTCGGATCGTTCTGGCCATGGTCGACCCCTGCGAGCGGAGTGCCCATTGGACGTAAGTCTAGGTTTGAGCTGCCGTTGGGCACATTTGGGAAGTGCCCTACAAAAACAGTCGGAAATTCGCCCGTGAGCCTATTGGAAAAAAATCCGACGAAGTGCACATTGAAGCTCTGCTTAGCGATGTCTGACGACTGTGCCAGGTGATTGATTTGAAAACGTAGAGAATGCCATGTCCGACCACGATATTTTGAGCGACGCCGAGCGTGAAGCGCTCAGCGCTGTAATGCTCGAACCCGACTTGCCGCCGCAGCGTGTACTGATCGTCGATGACGACAAGGATGCCCGGGAGCTGTTGTCGGAGATTCTCGCGTTGGATGGCATTCGGTGCATGACCGCGGCCAGCGGCGAAACGGCACTGAAGATGCTCGATGAAAAACCTTCGATCGGGTTGGTGATTACCGATTTGCGCATGGGCAATGTCGATGGCCTTGAGCTGATTCGGCAGGTGCGTGAATCGGTGCGGGCGGCGCTGCCGATCATCATTGTGTCCGGCGATGCGGATGTGAAAGACGCGATTGCGGCGATGCATCTGAGCGTGGTGGATTTTCTGCTCAAGCCGATTGATACGGGCAAGTTGTTGGCGTTGGTGAAGCATGAACTGGGGATAGAACCCTAAGAGCCCCTCACCCTAACCCTCTCCCAGAGGGAGAGGGGACTGACCGGGGTGGATGTACGAGGTACACCGACTTGATCGTCCTCAGTCGAACTCCGGTTTTGAAAAGCACAAAGATCGGCCCCCTTTCCCCTCTACCCTGGCAATTCCTGAGCCGAACTCAGATTTTGAAAAGCATATAAATCTGCTCCCTTTCCCCCTCTACCCCCTGGGGGAGAGGGTTGGGGTGAGGGGGATGGATCTCAAGCCGACTACAAACCCAATCCCAGCGCACAAACAAAAAAGCCCTGATCTTTCGATCAGGGCTTTTTCACATCTACGCAAATTTACAGGCCGTTGGCAGCCTTGAACTCGCGACGACGACGGTGCAGCACCGGCTCGGTATAACCGTTCGGCTGTTTGGTGCCTTCGATCACCAGTTCGACCGCCGCCTGGAAGGCGATGTTGCTGTCGAAGTCCGGTGCCAGCGGACGGTACAGCGGGTCGTTGGCGTTCTGACGGTCCACCACTGGCGCCATGCGCTTGAGGCTTTCCATCACTTGCGCTTCGGTGACCACACCGTGGCGCAGCCAGTTGGCGATGTGCTGGCTGGAGATACGCAGCGTGGCACGGTCTTCCATCAGGCCGACGTCGTTGATATCCGGCACTTTCGAGCAACCCACACCCTGGTCGATCCAGCGCACCACATAACCGAGAATGCCCTGGGCGTTGTTGTCCAGTTCGTTCTTGATCTGCTCCGGCGTCCAGTTCGGGTTGACCGCCAGCGGGATGGTCAGGATGTCGTCCACCGAAGCACGAGCACGTTTGGCCAGTTCGGCCTGACGGGCGAACACATCAACCTTGTGGTAGTGCAGCGCGTGCAGCGCAGCCGCAGTCGGCGACGGCACCCAAGCGGTGTTGGCACCGGCCATTGGGTGAGCGATTTTCTGCTCAAGCATCGCGGCCATCAGGTCGGGCATCGCCCACATGCCTTTACCGATTTGCGCGCGACCTTGCAGGCCAGTGCTCAGACCGATATCGACGTTCCAGTTTTCGTAAGCGCCGATCCACTTTTCAGCCTTCATGTCGGCCTTGCGTACCACCGGGCCGGCTTCCATGGAGGTGTGGATTTCGTCGCCGGTGCGGTCGAGGAAACCGGTGTTGATGAACACCACGCGCTCGCTGGCTGCCTTGATGCACGCCTTGAGGTTGACCGTGGTGCGGCGCTCCTCGTCCATGATCCCGACTTTCAGGGTGTTGCGCGCAAGGCCCAGCACGTCTTCGATGCGACCGAACAGCTCGTTGGTGAACGCCGCTTCTTCCGGGCCGTGCATCTTCGGTTTAACGATGTAGACCGAGCCGGTGCGGGTGTTACGACGCGAGGTGTTGCCGTTGAGGTTGTGCATCGCCGCCAGACAAGTGACCAGACCGTCGAGGATGCCTTCCGGCACTTCGTTGCCTTGACTGTCGAGGATCGCGTCGATGGTCATCAAGTGGCCAACGTTGCGCACGAACAACAGCGAACGGCCATGCAGAGTTACTTCACCGCCATTCGGCGCGGTGTAGGTGCGATCCGGGTTCATGGTGCGGGTAAAGGTCTGGCCGCCCTTGGACACGGATTCCGCGAGGTCGCCCTTCATCAGGCCGAGCCAGTTGCGGTAAATCACCACTTTGTCGTCGGCATCGACGGCAGCCACGGAGTCTTCGCAGTCCATGATGGTGGTCAGGGCCGCTTCCATCAGGATGTCTTTGACGCCGGCGGCGTCGGTCTGGCCGACCGGGGTGCTGGCGTCGACCTGGATTTCGAAATGCAGGCCGTTGTGTTTCAGCAGGATGGCGATTGGCGCATTGGCGTCGCCCTGGAAACCGATCAGTTGCGCGTCGTCGCGCAGGCCACTGTTGCTGCCGCCCTTGAGGGTGACCAGCAGTTTGCCGTCAGCGATTTTGTAGGCGGTCGAATCGACATGGGAGCCAGCAGCCAATGGCGCAGCTTCGTCGAGGAACGCACGGGCGAAGGCGATGACTTTGTCGCCACGCACCTTGTTGTAGCCTTTGCCTTTTTCCGCGCCACCGTCTTCGCTGATCGCGTCGGTGCCGTAGAGGGCGTCGTACAGCGAACCCCAGCGGGCGTTCGAGGCATTGAGAGCGAAGCGGGCGTTCATCACCGGTACAACAAGTTGTGGGCCGGCGGTGCGAGCGATTTCGTCATCGACGTTTTGCGTCGTTGCCTGGAAATCAGCCGCTTCTGGCAGCAGATAACCGATTTCCTGCAGGAACGCTTTGTAGGCTACGGCGTCGTGCGCCTGACCGGCGCGTTCCTGGTGCCAGGCATCAATGCGAGCCTGGAAGTCATCGCGTTTGGCGAGTAGGGCTTTGTTCTTCGGCGCCAGGTCATGAATGACCTTGTCGGCACCTTCCCAGAATTTGTCGGCGGTGAGGCCGGTACCGGGAATGGCTTCGTTGTTCACGAAGTCGAACAGGACTTTGGCGACCTGCAGGCCACCGACTTGAACGTGTTCAGTCATTGCTTGCCTCACTCTGCTCAGCTATTTCGCTTTTCAGCTCTTCAATTTGACAATGAAGCCTCTGGCCATTTAAACCACAAACCTGCCGACCAGTACATGCCATTGCGGGCGGCTGGGCTGGGACCAATCAACGGCTTGGGGCCTTGCTGACGGGGCTTTCAGGGTTGCGAACAGGCCTTGGGCAGACATCGATCCGGCGTTATGTAGTGCGCGCTGCGGCATACTACATGATGAGTTGCGCTTGTGAAAATCAGACTAATTACGTCGTTCTGCGACCTCATGTCGCATTGCGGTCACATCGCGGAACGGGATGTTCTCAAAAAACCATTGGATTGTTCCAGCTAAATATAAAAAGTTGTACACATAAATGGTATTTGGCTGCTATGGCGCCGGTTTATGTGGGAGCGAGCCTGCTCGCGAAAGCGTCGGTCGCCTCAACGCAAAATCGACCCTTGCCTATACTTGCCCTTCTACAACAAAAGTCATGACAAGAGGGCTGCGCCATGGACCATCTCGTACTCACCGTATTCGCCCCGGACAAACCCGGGCAGGTCGAGCGCATCGCCCAATGCATCGCCGAACACGGTGGTAACTGGCTGGAAAGCCGCATGTCGCGGATGGCCGGGCAGTTCGCCGGGATTCTTCGCGTGGGGGTGCCGGCAGAGGCTTACGACGAATTAGTCGATGCCCTACAAGCGCTGTCGGCTCACGGCATCCGCGTGCTGATTGCCGAGAGCGGCATCGAGCAGTCCTGTACCTGGAAACCGATCGCCATGGAATTGGTGGGTAACGATCGCCCGGGGATTGTGCGCGACATCACCCGGCTGTTGAGCGAGCAGGGCGTTAATCTGGAAAGACTGGTAACAGAAGTGCGCCCGGCGCCAATGAGCAGCGAGCCGCTGTTTCACGCCGAAGCGATTCTCGCGGTGCCGCTGACCCTGTCGCTGGATGTATTGCAGTCGCGGCTGGAAACCCTGGCCGATGATTTGATGGTCGAACTGGTGTTACGCACAGACATTTAAGCCCTGACCGGGTTATCCAGTTTTAACGTGCACCTGCCTGTGGATAACCTGTAGAGACCGGGCGCAGCGCCACGCCGGCCGGGGCTTGTGTGAAACTGATCAAAAAACCGCCAACATTCAGTGACTTGCGCACAAACGGCGGGGATCACGCTGTGGATAACCTTGGGAAGGAACGATGCAGGCCACGAGAACCGTGGCCTGTGAAGGTTTGTGTGTTTTTTGATCAGCTGCGCCGACGCAAACTGATCACCGCATCGACGCTGTAAACGGCCAGACCGGCCCAGATGAAGATGAACGCGATCAACGTGCTCGACGACAAGTGTTCGCCGAACAGCAGCACCGCTTGCAGCAGCACCAGGGTCGGCGCCAGGTATTGCAGGAAACCGATGGTGGTGTAGGGCAGGTGTCGGGTGGCGGCGTTGAAGCACACCAGCGGCACCAGCGTCACCGGGCCGGCCGCTACCAGCCACCAGGCTTGCGAGGTGGTCCAGAACTCTGGCTGCGCACTGGTGGCGGTCTGGTTGAACAGCAGCCAGGCCAGCGCTATCGGCACCAGCATCCAGGTTTCCACCACCAGCCCCGGCAATGCCTTGACCGGCGCCTGCTTGCGGATCAAGCCGTAGAAGCCGAACGTCAGCGCCAGCACCAGCGACACCCAGGGCAGACTGCCGACCTGCCACACCTGTTGCGCCACACCAACCGCCGCCAGGCCGACCGCGAGCCACTGCATGCGGCGCAGGCGTTCGCCGAGAATCAACATCCCCAACAGCACGTTTACCAACGGGTTGATGTAGTAACCGAGGCTCGCCTCCAGCATGCGTCCGTTATTCACCGACCATACGTAGGTCAACCAGTTGGCCGCGATCAATGTGCCGCTCAGGGCCAGAATCGCCAGGCGTTTGGGGTTGTCGAGCAGTTCGCGCAACCAGCCCGGGTGTTTCCACACCATCAGCAACAGCGCACCGAACAGCGCCGACCACAGCACCCGATGGATGATGATTTCGACGGCCGGCACTTCGGCGATGGCTTTGAAGTAGATCGGGAACAGGCCCCAGATGATGTAGGCACTCAGGCCCAGAATGTACCCGCGACGCGGGTTGGCGGCTTGCATGCAGAATCCTTGCTTAGGCAGCTAACAAAGGAGGGATTGTAAGGAGGTTGTATAGATGTGTCGTGTCAGAAAGCGAAAAGATCGCAGCCATCGGCAGCTCCTACAGGGGAATGCGATCCATGTAGGAGCTGCCGAAGGCTGCGATCTTTTGATCTTTAATTCAGAACAACTTCAAAGGTTCTTCGTTAAGCGCTGATAGCTGCTCACGCAACGCCAGCACCTGATCGCCCCAATAACGCTCGGTGCCGAACCACGGAAAGCTGTGCGGGAACGCCGGGTCGTCCCAGCGCCGCGCGAGCCAGGCGCTGTAATGCATCAGGCGCAACGCGCGCAATGGTTCGATCAGCGCCAGTTCGCGCGGGTCGAAGTCATGGAATTCGTTGTAGCCGTCCATCAGTTCCGACAACTGCCCCAGGCATTCCTGACGATCACCGGCGAGCATCATCCAGATGTCCTGCACCGCCGGGCCCATGCGGCAGTCGTCGAGGTCGACGATGTGGAACATCTCGTCGCGGCACATCATGTTGCCGGGGTGGCAGTCGCCGTGCATGCGGATGTTCTGGTGCGGTGTGTTGGCGTAAGCATCTTCCACGCGTTTAAGCAGGTCGCGGGCGACGGACTCGTAGGCCGGCAGCAGGCTTTTCGGAATGAAATTGCCTTCGAGCAAAGTATTCAGCGAAGCGTGGCCGAAGTTCTGCACAGCGAGGGCTTCACGATGTTCGAACGGCTTGGTCGCACCGACCGCGTGAATACGTCCGAGTAACTGACCGAGGCGATACAGTTGATCGAGATTGCCCGGCTCCGGCGCGCGGCCGCCGCGACGCGGGAACAGGGTGAAACGGAAACCGGCGTGTTCGTGCAGGGTTTCGCCGTTGTGGATCAGCGGCGCCACCACCGGGATTTCGACGTCGGCCAGTTCAAAGGTGAATTGGTGTTCTTCGAGTATGGCCTCGTTGGTCCAGCGTTGCGGGCGGTAGAACTTGGCGATCAGCGGTTCGGAGTCTTCGATGCCGACCTGATAGACGCGGTTTTCGTAGCTGTTGAGCGCCAGAATGCGCGCATCACTGAGGAAGCCGATGCTTTCAACGGCATCGAGCACGAGGTCGGGGGTGAGGGTTTCAAACGGGTGGGCCATGCTGACTCCTGCGCGCAGCAGGCTGCCGCGTCCGGCCCAGCATGGTAGCGCAGATGGCAGCGGGGGAGGTGGTTGGTGTCTTCGCTAAAGCCATCGCGAGCAGGCTTACTCCCACATTAGGAAAGCGATCCCCCTGTGGGAGCGAGCCTGCTCGCGAAAGCGGTTTATCAGGCGCCGACGATCCCGCCATCCTCGCGGGTAATCGCCATCACCGAAGATCGCGGCTTGCCATTCGGCAAATGCTCAGGGAAGGTCGAACCACCGTTCTCTCCCGGATGCTGAATCCCGACAAACAGGGTTTTCTGATCCGGCGAGAAGCTGATCCCCGTCACTTCACAACCAATCGGCCCGACCATGAAGCGGCGGATCTCACCGGTCTTCGGATCGGCGCAAAGCATTTGGTTATTGCCCATCCCGGCAAAGTCGCCGGCGTTGCTCGAATCACCGTCAGTGAGAATCCACAGGCGCCCGGCCTTGTCGAAGCCCAGACCATCCGGGCTGTTGAACATGTTCTGCGGGGTGATATTCGACGAGCCGCCCTTCGGCGTCCCGGCATGTACGCCCGGATTGCCGGCGACCACGAACAGGTCCCAGGCAAACGTCTTCGACGCGTGATCGTCGCGGTCGGTGCGCCAGCGCAGGATCTGCCCGTAGACGTTCTTCTCACGCGGGTTTGGTCCGCCTACCGGCTGACCGTCTTCGCCGCGCTTGGCATTGTTGGTCAGGGTGCAATAGACCTGGCCGTCTTTCGGACTGACGACGATCCACTCCGGACGGTCCATGCGCGTCGCGCCAACGACGCTGGCGGCGAGGCGCGCATGGATCAGCACTTCGGCCTGATCGGCGAAGCCGCTGCTGGCGTCGATGCCGTTCTTGCCGTGGGTCAGTTCGATCCACTGGCCCTGGCCTTTCGGGTGATCAGGGTTGCCGTCGCCGGCATCGAACCTGGCCACGTACAAGGTGCCGTGATCGAGGATGTCGCGGTTGGCCTTGGCGTTGCGATGGTTGATGCGATCGCGGCTGACGAATTTGTAGATGAACTCGCCACGCTCGTCGTCGCCCATGTACACCACGGCGCGACCGTCGTCGGTCTCGGCGAGGGCGGCGTTCTCATGCTTGAAGCGGCCCAGCGCCGTACGTTTGACCGGGGTCGATTGCGGATCGAACGGATCGATCTCGACCACCCAGCCGTGACGGTTGAGTTCGTTGGGGTTCTTCGCCATGTCGAAGCGCGGGTCGTACGGGTGCCAGTTGATCTCGCGGCTGGCGACCGAGACGCCGTAACGCTTCTGCGCCGGGTCGAACTGCTGCTGGGCATTGCTGCTGCCGAAGCAGTCGGTGAAGTTTTCTTCGCAGGTCAGGTAAGTGCCCCACGGGGTTTTGCCGTTGGCGCAGTTCTGGAAGGTGCCGAGGACTTTCTTGCCGTGTTTGTCGGCGGCGGTTTTCATCAAGTCGTGACCGGCCGCCGGGCCGCTGATGCGCAGCGGCGAGTTGCCGTGAATCCGGCGGTTGTAGCGCGAGCCCTGGACGAACTGCCACTGACCGTTCTTGCGCTGCACTTCAATCACCGACACGCCCTCGCAGGCCAGTGCCTTGCGCACGTCTTCGGCCGATTGCGGCATGCCGCCATGCGGGTAGAGGTAGCGGTAGTTGGTGTATTCGTTGTTGATTGCCATCAACGCGCGGTTGCGGTCGTCGGGGAAGGCGAACAGGCTCATGCCGTCATTGTTGTCGCCGAACTGCACTTCCTGGGCGGCGGCGGTGCCGTTGCCGCTCGGGTCGAAGGCCGGGCCGTTCTTGTGCAGGGGCTGGCCCCAACTGATCAGCACCGAAGACTTGTAGCCTTTGGGCAGGCTGATCACATCAGTGGTTGCCGCCGGAATACTCTCGAAACCGAGCAGACGGCTGTTGCCGGCGCTGACGCCAGTGGCCAGCGCGCTGCGGCTCAACAGGCTACCGCCGAGGAACATCGCCGCGCCGCACAGCGCGCCGGCGCCGATGAAACCGCGACGGCTGAGGCCGACCATTTTTTCCAGGTCTGTGGATTGGTTTTCTTCTAATAGGCTCACATCAGGCTCCCTGCATGGTTTTGGCAGCCACCTTAATGAGCGTCGATGACGCTTTCGTTGCAGCGCCCGATTACAGCGGTGTGCCGATCAGCACATTGGACGGCGAAAACTGCACCTGCACCGGTTGTGCGACGCCCAGCCCGCGAGTGCGCAGGTCCAGCGGTTCCGCCAGGGCACAGAGGGTATGGCCGTTGGGCAGGGTAATGCGCACTTCGCTCGGGCCATCCTCGGCGTCGAGAATCGCTTCGATGATGCCGCTGAGAAGATTGTGACCAGACGTTGCAGGCTGCTCGTTGCTGAGCAATTCCAGCCAACCGGCCTTGATCAGCGCCACCACTTCGGTGCCGGCTTGCAGCTCCAGGTGCACGGTGCTGTCGTGGGTGATCTGCGCGTCGAGGCACAGCCCTTCGGCCAGTTCGAGGCGGATCAGGTCATTGCGGCCCTGCGCTTTGATCGCCACGACCTTGCCGTGCAACTGATTGCGCGCACTGGTTCTGAGCATCAAACGACCGAGCAGATCGAGGTCGCTGGCGTCTTCCGCTGCCTCCAGCACCTGGGCCTGCAAGGCCTGCAGTTTTTGGTACAGGCGCAAAACGCGCTCGCCTTCGCTGGACAGTTTCGCGCCGCCGCCACCCTTGCCACCGACGGCGCGTTCGACCAATGGTTTTTGCGCCAGGTTGTTCAGCTCATCGATGGCGTCCCACGCCGCTTTGTAGCTCAGACCAGCGCTTTTCGCCGCGCGGGTGATCGAACCCTGTTCGGCGATGTGTTGCAGCAAGGCGATGCGCTGCGGACGACGGACGATGTGCTGGGAGAGCAGGGAAGGCATGGACATGGATGGATGCTTTTTTTTGCTTTGGCGGTGAGGAGGGAAGTTGGCCGCTTGCAACGGGAGAGTCAAGCCCGACACAGAACCCTGTGGGAGCGAGCCTGCTCGCGAAGGCGGCGTGTCAGTCAACATTGATTTTGAATGTGCTGGCCACTTCGCGAGCAGGCTCGCTCCCACATGAGGATCGCGCTGACCTCAGCTACCGGGTTTCGGCGTGCGGGCCAGGCAATAGACATCAACCCGCGCCGCCCCGGCGTTCATCAGCAAGCGGGCGATTGCCTCGGCGGTGGCACCCGTAGTCAGCACATCATCGATCAACGCCAGATGCCGGCCTTTCACATCGGAGTCGGGTATCAGGCTGAAGGCATTGCGCAGATTACCTTTACGCGCCTTGGCATCGAGAACCTGCTGGGCGTCGGTATCCTTGGTTCGTCGCAAAAGCTGTTCTTCGCAGGGCAGATCCAGCGACTCACTCAACCAGCGCGCCAACATTGCGGCCTGGTTAAACCCGCGTTGGCGCAGACGTTTGTTCGCCAGCGGCACCGGCAACAACACATCAGGCCTCGGCAAGCCCTCATCGAAGCGATGTTGCAGGTATTGCCCGAGAACGTCGGCGAGCAGGTGACCAAACGGCCATTTTGCGTTGTGTTTAAAACGCGTAATCAAACTGTCGACCGGGAAGCCATAGCGCCACGGCACTACCACCTGCTCGAACGCCGGCGGCTCTAGCAGGCACTCGCCACAGGTCAGGGCGGCGGCGCAGAGTGGCAGGGCGCAGGTCTGGCAGTGGTCGCCGAGCCACGGCAAATCAGTTTCGCAAGCCACGCAGATTGGCATTTCTGCTTCTGCCGGCTCATCGCAAAGCAAGCAGCTCTGTACATTATTTAAACAGATGTAAACCTGTCCTTCGTATCGTGGTTGACAGCGCATCACTCTTCCTTAAATATGCCGAACATCCGTGTCGCGCCTGTGGGTATTCCATTCCCGCAGCCGCCAGCCAAGCATAACCAAGGAACTCCCCATGAGCGCGAGCACCACTGCCACCCTGCGTCACGACTGGTCTCTGGCCGAAGTCAAAGCACTCTTCGTACAGCCATTCAACGACTTGCTGTTCCAGGCGCAGACGGTGCACCGCGCACATTTCAACGCCAACCGCGTTCAGGTTTCGACCCTGCTGTCGATCAAGACCGGCGCCTGCCCGGAAGACTGCAAGTACTGCCCGCAGTCCGGTCACTACAACACCGGTCTTGAAAAAGAAAAGCTGATGGAAGTGCAGAAGGTCCTCGAAGAGGCTGCACGCGCCAAGGCCATCGGCTCGACACGTTTCTGCATGGGCGCGGCGTGGAAGCACCCGTCGGCGAAAGACATGCCGTACGTGCTGAAAATGGTTGAAGGCGTAAAGGCCATGGGCCTGGAGACCTGCATGACCCTCGGCCGTCTCGACCAGGATCAGACCGAAGCACTGGCCAAGGCCGGTCTCGATTACTACAACCACAACCTCGACACGTCGCCCGAGTTCTACGGCAGCATCATCACCACCCGTACTTACAGCGAACGTCTGCAAACGCTGGCCTATGTGCGTGAATCGGGGATGAAGATCTGCTCCGGCGGCATCCTTGGCATGGGCGAGTCGCTGGATGACCGCGCCAATCTGCTGATCCAGTTGGCCAATCTGCCGGAGCATCCGGAATCGGTGCCGATCAACATGTTGGTGAAGGTCGCCGGTACGCCTTTGGAAAACGCCGAAGACGTCGACCCGTTCGACTTCATCCGCATGCTCGCCGTGGCCCGCATCCTCATGCCGCAATCCCACGTGCGCCTGTCCGCCGGCCGCGAAGCGATGAACGAGCAGATGCAGGCCCTGGCCTTCTTCGCCGGCGCCAACTCGATTTTCTACGGCGACAAGTTGCTGACCACCGCCAACCCGCAGGCCGACAAGGACATGCAGCTGTTTGCGCGTTTGGGTATTCAACCGGAAGCCCGTGAAGAACATTCCGATGAGGTTCACCAGGCCGCAATCGAACAGGCGCTGGTGGAGCAGAAGAGCAGCGAGCAGTTCTATAACGCTGCCGTCTGATCGCCATACGGATTCCATGTAGGAGCTGCCGAAGGCAGCGATCTTTTGATCTTGTCTTTTAAAAAAACAACATCAAAAGATCGCAGCCTTCGGCAGCTCCTACACAGTCATTTTTCAGATGTGAGGCCTGCATGTCTTTCGATCTCGCCGCACGCCTTGCTGCCCGTCGTGCCGAAAACCTCTATCGCCAGCGGCCGCTGCTCGAATCCCCGCAGGGGCCGCAAGTGGTGGTCGACGGCCAACCGTTGCTCGCCTTCTGCAATAACGATTACCTCGGTCTGGCCAATCACCCGCAAGTGATCGAAGCCTGGCGCGCCGGCGCTGAGCGCTGGGGTGTCGGCGGTGGCGCCTCGCATCTGGTGATCGGCCACAGCGGCCCGCATCACGCGCTGGAAGAAGCACTCGCTGATCTCACCGGGCGCCCGCGTGCGCTGCTGTTCACCACCGGCTACATGGCCAACCTTGGCGCGGTCACGGCGCTGGTCGGGCAGGGCGATACGGTGCTGGAAGATCGCCTCAACCACGCTTCGCTGCTCGACGCGGGGCTGTTGTCCGGCGCGCGTTTCAGTCGTTATCTGCACAACGACGCAGTGAGTCTGGGCAAACGTCTGGAGAAAGCTACCGGTAATACACTGGTGGTCACTGACGGTGTGTTCAGCATGGACGGCGATCTCGCTGACCTGCCGGCGCTGGCCCGTGAAGCCAAGGCCAAAGGCGCGTGGTTGATGGTCGATGACGCTCACGGTTTCGGCCCGCTGGGTGCGAACGGCGGGGGCATCGTCGAGCATTTCGGTTTGAGCCAGGAGGACGTGCCGGTGCTGGTCGGCACCCTCGGCAAAGCGTTTGGCACGGCGGGGGCATTTGTTGCCGGCAACGAGGAGCTGATCGAGAGCCTGATCCAGTTCGCCCGTCCGTACATCTACACCACCAGCCAGCCACCGGCGCTGGCCTGCGCGACCCTGAGAAGTCTGCAGTTGCTGCGCACTGAACACTGGCGCCGTGAACATCTGCAGACCTTGATTCGCCAATTCCGCCAGGGCGCCGAGCAGATCGGTCTGGAGTTGATGGACAGCTTCACGCCGATCCAGCCGATCATGATCGGCGATGCCGGCCGCGCGGTGCGGTTGTCGCAAATGTTGCGCGAGCGCGGGCTGATGGTCACCGCGATTCGTCCGCCGACCGTGCCCGCCGGCAGCGCGCGCTTGCGCGTGACCCTGACCGCCGCCCACAGCGAGGCGCAGGTGCAGCTATTGTTAGAGGGACTGGCCGATTGCTTTGCCCAACTGTCGTCGGAGCCAAGCCATGCGTAATCGCCTGATTCTGCTGCCCGGCTGGGGCCTCGGCGTGTCGCCGATGGAGCCGCTGGCCGCCGCTTTGCAAGGACTCGACGAACATCTGAAGGTTGAAATCGAGCCATTGCCAGAGCTGGATTCCAGCGACCTGCAAGACTGGCTGGATGAACTCGATGAACGCATTCCTCAAGACGTCTGGCTGGGTGGCTGGTCCCTGGGCGGCATGCTCGCGTCCGAATTGGCGGCGCGCCGTGGTGAGCGTTGCTGCGGTTTGCTGACACTGGCGAGCAATCCTTCCTTCGTTGCCCATGAGCAGTGGCCGAACGCGATGCCGGGCGAGACCTTCGATGCATTTCTCGCCGGTTGTCAGGCCGATCCACGGATGACCCTCAAACGGTTTTCGCTGCTCTGTGCTCAAGGTGCGCAGGACCCGCGCGGGTTGTCGCGGTTGATGGCGGGCGGCGCGCCGAATACCGCGCCGTCGGCGTTGATGGCGGGATTGGAATTGCTTGCGCAAATGGACACTCGCGAAGCGCTGCAGGCTTTTCGTGGCCCGCAGTTTCATTTGTTCGCCGGACAGGACGCTCTGGTCCCGGCGGAAGCGGCGGGGGCGTTGTTCGCCCTGTTGCCGGATATCGAAATTGGCCTGATCGAACAGGCCAGCCATGCCTTTCTTCTGGAAGACCCCCACGGACTGGCGGGCGCTATCCAGGCTTTTCTCCATGAGTGCGGTGATGACTGATTTGTCTCTAGTGCTGCCTGGCGGCTTGCCTGACAAACGTCAGGTCGCGGCCTCTTTCTCCCGCGCGGCGGCCAGTTACGACAGTGTCGCCGAGTTGCAACGTGATGTCGGTACACAGCTGCTTCAGCGCCTGCCGCCATTCGTGCCCGCGCGTTGGCTGGATCTGGGCTGCGGCACCGGTTATTTCACCCGGGCACTGGCCGCGCGTTTTGCCGAGGGACAAGGCCTGGCGCTGGACATTGCCGAGGGCATGCTGACTCACGCACGGCCACTGGGCGGCGCCGAACATTTCATTGCCGGTGATGCGGAGCGGCTGCCGTTGCAGGATTCGACCTGCGACCTGATTTTCTCCAGCCTCGCCGTGCAGTGGTGCGCGGACTTCGATGCGGTGCTCAGCGAAGCCTTTCGCGTACTGAAACCGGGTGGGATTTTTGCGTTTGCTAGTCTTTGTGTCGGGACGTTGTTCGAGTTGCGCGACAGCTGGCGGCAGGTCGACGGGCTGGTGCACGTCAACCGCTTCCGCGAGTTCGCCCGTTATGAGCAACTGTGTGCGGCCAGTGGCTTGCGTACGTTGAGCCTGGAGAATCAGCCTCACGTGTTGCATTACCCGGATGTGCGCAGCCTGACCCATGAATTGAAGGCCTTGGGTGCGCACAATCTGAATCCCGGGCGGCCGGGCGGTTTGACCGGGCGCGCGCGGATTCTCGGGCTGGTCGATGCTTACGAGCAGTTCCGTGAGGCGTCGGGGTTGCCGGCGACTTATCAGGTGGTCTACGCCGTGTTGGAGAAACCCGTATGAGCACAGCCTATTTCATCACCGGCACGGACACCGATGTCGGCAAGACCACGGTGGCCGCCGGACTGCTGCATGCGGCGCGTTCGGCGGGGCTGAGTACTGCGGCGGGCAAACCGGTGGCGTCCGGATGTGACGTCACGCCCAAGGGGTTGCGCAATGCCGATGCGCTGGCGCTTTTGGCTGAGTGTTCTTTGCCGCTGACTTATCAACAGGTCAATCCGGTGGCGTTCGAGCCGGCGATTGCTCCGCATCTGGCGGCGCGCGAAGCGGGTGTGGCGCTGACCGTACAATCGTTGCTGGCGCCGATGCGCGAGATTCTGGCGATGAATGCCGATTTCACCTTGATCGAAGGCGCGGGTGGCTGGCGCGTGCCGTTGGCGGATCAGGACAATCTGTCGGATCTGGCAATTGCGTTGAAGCTGCCGGTGATTCTGGTGGTGGGCGTGCGGCTGGGATGTATCAGTCATGCCTTGCTGACGGCCGAGGCGATTGCCCGTGATGGGCTGCAACTGGCCGGGTGGGTGGCGAATATCATCGATCCGAAGACTTCGCGGCTGGAGGAGAACCTCGCCACATTGGCCGAGCGGATTCCGGCGCCGTGCCTGGGGCGCGTGCCGAAGCTCAAGGCCTTGACCGCAGAGGCGGTGGCGGATCATTTACAACTGGATCTGCTCGACTAAGCTTTTCTCTATGGGCAGGCACTGTGCCATTAGTGTTTTTGACGGGTGTTTTTCTGGCGCCTCTGGTTCAATGGCGCCATTGATCCTTCCCAAGGATGAGAACTGTTATGGAAATCTCCGGTAACACAGCTTTTTATGCAGGTCTGAGCTCGATTCAGAGCGGGCAGAACCGCGTCGATCAGGCCGCCAGCCAGATTGCCAACAACACCATTGAGCGTTCGGTCACCAGCCAGTCTTCGGAAGCGCAGGTCGACCGTCTGCGCGGCGTTGATCGCAGCCAGCAAATGGATCTGGGCAGCGACATGGTTCAAATGGCTCAAGGCAAATTTCAAGTGGAACTGGGCGTGAAAGTCGCCAAAGCTTCCGACGAAATGCTCGGTACGATCATCGACACCTTCGCCTGATTTTTCGCCAACTGCATTCTGAACGCCGCGCTTTGTCGCGGCGTTTTTCGTTGTAAGTCCTTCTCCCTCAACTAATCTTTTTTCAGCGCCCGTGGCTCGTTCGAGCGCATGGCGGTTTGCTGTGTCCGACGTTTGAAAATTCTGATGACGAACGGCAAAAGATCGACGCTTGACAAGATTTCAGCGTAAACGTATGTTTCAAACAACTGTTTGACCGTCACAACAAATCAACACGGTCGTTCATTCCCGGTTACATCAGCAGAGGTTTATCGCTATGCCTGACTACAAGGCCCCCTTGCGTGATATTCGCTTCGTTCGTGACGAACTGCTCGGCTACGAAGCGCACTATCAGAGCCTTCCGGCTTGCGCAGACGCAACTCCGGACATGGTTGACGCCATTCTCGAAGAAGGCGCCAAGTTTTGTGAGCAGGTACTGGCGCCGCTGAACCGCGTGGGCGACCTCGAAGGTTGCACCTGGAGCGAGTCCGGCGTGAAAACCCCGACCGGCTTCAAAGAGGCTTACAAGCAATTCGTTGAAGGTGGCTGGCCAAGCCTCGCTCACGACGTTGAGCACGGCGGCCAAGGCTTGCCTGAATCGCTGGGTCTGGCAGTGAGCGAAATGGTTGGCGAAGCCAACTGGTCGTGGGGCATGTACCCAGGCCTGTCGCACGGCGCGATGAACACCATCTCCGAGCACGGCACCCCTGAGCAGCAAGAAGCCTATCTGACCAAACTGGTTTCCGGTGAATGGACCGGCACCATGTGCCTGACCGAACCGCACTGCGGCACCGACCTGGGCATGCTGCGCACCAAGGCCGAACCTCAGGCTGATGGCTCCTATAAAGTCTCCGGCACCAAGATCTTCATCTCGGCCGGTGAACACGACATGGCCGATAACATCGTCCACATCGTGCTGGCACGCCTGCCGGATGCACCGGCTGGCACCAAAGGCATCTCGCTGTTCATCGTTCCAAAGTTCCTGCCGAACGCCGATGGCACCGTCGGTGCACGCAACGCAGTGAGCTGCGGTTCGCTGGAACACAAGATGGGCATCCACGGCAACGCCACCTGCGTGATGAACTTCGACGGCGCTACCGGTTTCCTGATCGGCCCGGCGAACAAAGGCCTGAACTGCATGTTCACCTTTATGAACACCGCTCGCCTGGGTACCGCGCTGCAAGGTCTGGCCCACGCCGAAATCGGGTTCCAGGGTGGCCTGAAATACGCTCGCGATCGTCTGCAGATGCGCTCCCTGACTGGCCCGAAAGCGCCGGACAAAGCCGCTGACCCGATCATCGTGCACCCAGACGTACGCCGCATGCTGTTGACCATGAAGGCGTTCGCCGAAGGTAACCGTGCGATGGTGTACTTCACCGCCAAACAGGTCGACATCGTCAAATACGGCGTCGATGAAGAAGAGAAAAAGAAAGCCGACGCACTGCTGGCCTTCATGACTCCGATCGCCAAGGCGTTCATGACCGAAGTCGGTTTCGAAGCCGCCAACCACGGCGTACAGATCTACGGCGGTCATGGTTTCATCGCCGAATGGGGCATGGAACAGAACGTTCGCGACAGCCGCATTTCGATGCTGTACGAAGGCACCACCGGTATCCAGGCTCTCGACCTGCTCGGCCGTAAAGTGTTGATGACGCAAGGCGAGGCTCTGAAAGGCTTCACCAAGATTGTCCACAAGTTCTGCCAGAACAACGAAGGCAACGAAGCGGTTAAAGAGTTCGTCGCACCGCTGGCTGCCATCAACAAGGAATGGGGCGAGCTGACCATGAAGGTTGGTATGGCTGCCATGAAAGATCGCGAAGAAGTCGGCGCGGCCTCCGTGGACTACCTGATGTACTCCGGTTATGCCTGCCTGGCTTACTTCTGGGCCGACATGGCACGTCTGGCAGCTGAAAAGCTGGCAGAAGGCACTGGCGACGCAGCGTTCTACACCGCCAAGCTGCAAACCGCGCGCTTCTACTTCCAGCGCATCCTGCCACGTACTCGTACCCACGTGGCCACCATGCTGTCGGGCGCCAACAACCTGATGGACATGAAAGAAGAAGACTTCGCACTGGGCTACTAAGCTTTAGCGCCGTCTCATGAAAACCGCTGCTCCTGTTAGGGGGCAGCGGTTTTTTTGTTGGTGAATCGCTCAGATAGTCGGGCTTCCGGCCGTTAAAGAGACAGTGTGTGATCTGGATCACATTGTGTGGGCTTGGTCGCACTTTGCAGGCACAATGCCATCTCTTTGCTATGACGGGTCGGAGCTTTACCCTTGCCGCGTTCTTCCGCTGTACGTTTCAGCCATTTCCTGCCATCACTGCTGTTGTTACTTGCGGGGTTGGCGGCTGCGTACGTCAAAGACCTCAGTGTGTTCTTCACTTCGCTGTTCAACGTGTTGCCGACGTTGGTGCTGTTGTTGGGCGGTGCGTATTGCGCGGTTTACCGACGTCAGCGCGAACTGTTTCTGATGCTCACGGTGTACATCGCCTACTTTCTGCTCGACACCCAGACCGACTATTACCGCGACAACGGCAAGGTCCGCGAAGACGCTGCGGTGGTGTTTCATCTCGTGTGTCTGCTGTTGCCGTTATTGTTCGGCCTGTTCGCCGCATGGCAGGAGCGCACCCACCTGTTTCAGGACATGGTCGCGCGGTTTGCTGTGTTGCTGGCCTTCGGCAGCGTGGCGTTGGGGCTTGAGCAAAGTTATCCCCAGGCATTGCTGATCTGGCTGTCGGAGATCCGCTGGCCAGCACTGCACGGCGCGTGGATGAGTTTGATTCAGTTGTCCTATCCGGTGTTTATCTCGGCGTTCCTGCTCTTGGCCTGGCAGTACTGGCGCAACCCGCGCCCGCTGCACGCGGCGCAGCTGGTCGGCCTGCTCGGCGTGTTCTGGATGCTGCCGAAAACCTTCATTCTGCCGTTCACACTCAACATCATGTGCAGTCAGGTGATGTTGATGATCGCCGCGGCGGTTGCGCACGAGGCTTATCAAATGGCCTTCCGCGATGAGCTCACTGGTCTGCCGGGCCGTCGCGCGCTCAATGAACGCATGCAGCGCTTGGGTCGCAACTATGTATTGGCGATGAGCGACGTCGATCACTTCAAGAAATTCAACGACACCCATGGTCACGATGTCGGTGACCAGGTGTTGCGTCTGGTCGCCAGCAAGCTGTCGAAAATCGGTGGCGGTGGTAGGGCATATCGCTATGGCGGTGAGGAATTCGCTTTGGTGTTTGCAGGCAAAACCCTTGAGGAGTGCATGCCGCACCTTGAGGTGATCCGCGAATCGATTGCTTCCTACAACATTCAACTGCGCAATCAGGAAAATCGCCCGCAGGATGACCAACAAGGTCGGCAGCGCCGCGCCGGCTCCGGTGCCTCCAGCGTTTCCGTCACGGTGAGCATTGGCGTCGCCGAACGAGTGGAGCAGCGCAACCCGGAACAAGTGCTCAAGTCTGCCGACGAGGCGCTCTACGCCGCGAAAGGCGCGGGGCGTAACTGCGTGATGGCGTACGGACAAAACCGCCGTGGCGCGGTGCGCATGGACGCTGCCGCAGGTTGAGTGATAACGGCGCATTCAGCGTCTGCACAATGATTGTGGGGTGTGGTGTCCGGCAGTAGGTTGAAGAAATCTGCTGACGGAGAAGCCACCATGCCTGAGTACAAAGCTCCCCTGCGCGACATGCGCTTTCTGATCGACCACGTTTTCGACTTCCACAGCAACTACGCCGCCCTCGGCGCGCACGACGCCAGCCCGGACATGATCAACGCGATCCTCGAAGAGGGCGCGAAGTTCTGCGAGAACGTTCTGGCGCCACTCAATCGCAGCGGTGACGAAGAGGGCTGCCATTTCGACAACGGTGTGGTGACAACGCCTACAGGCTTCAAGCAAGCCTTCGCACAATACGTCGAAGGCGGCTGGCACGGTCTGGCGGCAGATCCGGCTTACGGTGGCCAAGGCCTGCCGAGTTCGCTGGGGCTGGTGATCAGCGAGATGGTTGGCTCGAGCAATACGTCCTGGGGCATGTACCCAGGCCTGACCCACGGCGCGATGTCGGCGATCCATGCCCATGGCAGCGCCGAGCAGAAAGACACCTACCTGAGCAAACTCACTGCCGGCCAATGGACCGGCACCATGTGCCTGACCGAAGCTCATTGCGGCACTGACCTGGGGATCATCAAGACCCGCGCCGTGCCCCAGGCCGACGGCAGTTATGCGGTCACCGGCAGCAAGATTTTCATTTCTGCCGGCGAGCACGACATGAGCGACAACATCATCCATCTGGTGCTGGCAAAACTGCCGGATGCGCCGGCCGGGACCAAAGGCATTTCGCTGTTTATCGTGCCGAAGTTCCTGCCGGACGCTGCCGGTGAGGCGGGCGTGCGCAACGATGTGTCCTGCGGTTCGATCGAACACAAAATGGGCATCAAGGCCTCGGCCACCTGCGTGCTCAATTTCGACGGCGCCAAGGGCTACCTGATCGGCGAGCCGAACAAGGGCCTCAACTGCATGTTCACCATGATGAACCACGCACGCCTCGGCACCGGCATGCAGGGTTTGTGTCTGGGCGAAGCGAGCTTCCAGGGCGCGATCAAATACGCCAACGACCGCCTGCAGATGCGCGCGCTGACCGGCGCCAAAGCCCCGGATAAACCTGCCGACCCGATCATCGTCCACCCGGACGTGCGGCGCATGCTGCTGACCATGAAGGCCTTCAACGAGGGCAACCGTGCGCTGACCTATTTCACCGCGCAATTGCTCGATGTCGCGCATCTGAGCAGCGATGCCGAGGCGCGTCAGGAGGCCGACGACCTGTTGGCGTTCCTCACGCCGATCTGCAAGGCGTTCATGACCGACACCGGCCTGGAAGTGACCAACCACGGCATGCAGGTGTTCGGTGGCCACGGCTTCATTCGTGAATGGGGCATGGAGCAACTGGTTCGCGATTGCCGGATTGCGCCGATCTACGAAGGCACCAACGGCATTCAGGCGCTGGACCTGTTAGGTCGCAAGGTTCTCGGCAGTCAGGGCAAGTTGTTGCGCGGCTTCACCAAAATCGTCCATAAGTTCTGCGCGGCCAACGCCGAACACCCGCAACTGGGCAGTTTCGTTGCGCAGCTCAACGAGCTCAATCAGCAGTGGGGTGACCTGACCATGAAGGTCGGCATGGCGGCGATGAAAAACCCGGATGAAGTGGGCGCGGCATCGGTGGATTATCTGATGTACAGCGGTTACATCATCCTTGGCTATCTCTGGCTGCGCATGGCACTGGTGGCGCAGACGCAACTGGAGGCGGGCGAGGGTGAGGCGGATTACCTGCGGGGTAAATTGGCGACGTGCGAATTTTACTTCAAGCGCCTGTTGCCGCGTACGGCAGCGCATCGGGCGGCGATTGAGGCGGGTAGTGATTGCCTGATGAGACTGCCTTCCGAAATGTTTGCGCTTTAAGGAAGATCAAAAGATCGCAGCCTGCGACAGCTCCTGCACGGGATCGAGTTTTACCTGTAGGCGCTGGCGAAGGCTGCGATCTTTTTCTGGTGACTAAAAATAACAAATCGGTCACCGGTTGACCCTATGTGTCGCAAAAGTTGTTGAGGTACACTCAGGCTCAACGAAAACATCATTCCACGAATCACCTGTTTAGATCTTGCGAGGTTTGCCATGGCTGACTACAAAGCGCCGCTGCGCGATATGCGCTTCGTCCTCAATGAAGTGTTCGAGGTCGCCAAACTCTGGGCTGAACTGCCAGCCCTGGCGGAGACTGTCGACGCCGAAACCGTTGAAGCCATTCTCGAAGAGGCCGGCAAGGTCACCAGCAAAAGCATCGCGCCACTGAGCCGTGCCGCTGACGAAGAAGGCTGCCACTGGGCAGACGGTGCCGTGACTACCCCGGCCGGTTTCCCACAGGCTTATCAGACTTACGCTGAAGGCGGTTGGGTCGGTGTCGGCGGTGATCCGGCCTACGGCGGCATGGGCATGCCCAAAGCCGTATCGGCGCAGGTTGAAGAAATGGTCAACTCCGCCAGCCTGTCCTTCGGTCTGTACCCGATGCTGACCGCCGGCGCCTGCCTGTCGATCAACGCTCACGCCAGCGAAGAGCTGAAAGCTGCGTACCTGCCGAACATGTACGCCGGTGTCTGGGCAGGCTCCATGTGCCTGACCGAGCCGCACGCCGGTACTGACCTGGGGATTATCCGTACCAAGGCCGAGCCTCAGGCCGACGGTTCCTACAAGGTCAGCGGCACCAAGATCTTCATCACCGGTGGCGAGCATGACCTGACCGAAAACATCATTCACCTGGTGCTAGCCAAACTGCCGGACGCCCCGGCGGGCCCGAAAGGCATTTCGCTGTTCCTGGTACCGAAGTTCATGGTCAATGCCGACGGCAGCCTGGGCGCGCGCAACCCGGCGAACTGCGGTTCGATCGAACACAAAATGGGTATCCAGGCGTCCGCGACCTGTGTGATGAACTTCGACGAAGCCGTGGGTTATCTGGTCGGCGAGCCGAACAAAGGCCTGGCCGCGATGTTCACCATGATGAACTACGAGCGTTTGGGCGTGGGCATCCAAGGTCTGGCCACCGGCGAGCGCTCCTATCAGAACGCCGTCGAATACGCCCGTGACCGTCTGCAAAGCCGTTCGCCAACCGGCGCACAGAACAAAGACAAAGCCGCTGACCCGATCATCGTCCACCCGGACGTGCGGCGCATGCTGTTGACCATGAAAGCCTCGAACGAGGGCGGCCGTGCGTTCTCCACCTACGTGGCGATGCAACTCGACACCGCCAAGTTCAGCGAAGACGCCACCACCCGCAAGCGTGCGGAAGACCTGGTCGCGTTGCTGACACCTGTGGCCAAAGCGTTCCTCACCGACCTGGGTCTGGAAACCACCGTACACGGCCAGCAAATTTTCGGCGGCCATGGCTACATCCGCGAGTGGGGCCAGGAGCAACTGGTGCGTGACGTGCGCATCACCCAGATCTACGAAGGCACCAACGGCATTCAGGCGCTGGACCTGGTCGGTCGCAAGATCGTCGGCAGCGGTGGCGCGTTCTACAAGCTGTTTGCCGACGAGATCCGCCATTTCACCGCGACGGCCAGCGCCGATCTGGGTGAATTCACCAAGCCGCTGAACGCCGCCGTCGACACCCTCGACGAACTGACCTCGTGGTTGCTGGACCGGGCAAAAAACAACCCGAACGAAATTGGCGCGGCCTCGGTCGAATATTTGCAAGCATTCGGATACACGGCGTATGCCTACATGTGGGCATTGATGGCCAAAGCTTCGCTGGGCAAAGAAGCGCAAGACGATTTCTATGCCAGTAAACTGGGCACCGCGCGCTTCTACTTCGCCCGTTTGCTGCCGCGTATTCACTCGTTGAGTGCGTCGGTGAAGGCCGGTAGCGAGTCACTGTTCCTGCTGGATGCGGCGCAATTCTGATGCGATGACGTCATGTAAGCATTGTCTTACATGACGTGCTGCTGTTCTCCCATAGGCGTAGATTGGATCCACGGCTAATCTACATTTCATGGACGTCGCGCAGGAAGCGCAAAGCAACAACACGGACACGTAGGATTCTGCCAGGGTGGCGGAGTGAAATGGATGTCAGGGAAACAGTCTGCAAAGCCCCGCTTCGGCGGGGTTTTCTTTTGCCCGAAGAAAAGTGATCAGGCCAAGGGATCCAGCGCCGGTCTCACCTCACGCTCCATCACTTCTTCGAGCAGCGTCCGCAGTAACGCCAAAGACGCCTGCTGGCGTTGCACATCACGACACACCAGACCCACCTTTAGCGGCACCCGTGGTTCGCTCAGCGGTTTCCACAGCAGATCCTGATCGTCGTACTCCTTTTGCGAACGCCCCGGTAGCACCGTCGCCAGTTTGGTATGCGGCAGGCTGTCGAGAATCCCCACCATATTGTTCAACTCGGCCTGCACCTGCGGACGTCGTCCGAGGTTTGTCAGTTGCGCCTGCCAGATCTGGCGGATCTGAAACTCCTCGCCCAGCAGTAACATCGGCAGCTCGGCAGCCTGGCGCATCGAGACTTTCTTGAATTCACGCAGCGGATGATCCGCCGGAATCACCAGCGTCAGCTCATCTTCGTAGAGCATCACGCCGTGCAGGCCAGGTTGGCGCGGCGGCAGGTAACTGATGCCAATGTCCAAAGAACCATTGAGCAGCCGCCGTTCGATCTCAAGTCCGGTCAATTCATAGATCTGCACCACCAGATGTGGCTGTGCCTTGCGCACCCGCTCAAGCATTTGCGGCACCAGACTGGTGTGAACCGTTTGCAGCACGCCGATCGCCAGCGTGCGCAAGGCCTGGCCCTTGAAGTTGCCCAACGCCTCACGCGCCCGCTGCAATCCGTCGAGCAGCGGCAGGGCGTGGTTGTACAAGGTGTGCGAGGCGAGGGTCGGCAGCAGGCGCTTGCTGCTGCGTTCGAACAGGGTGACATCGAGGTTCTGCTCGAGTTGGCGGATCTGCTGCGACAGTGCCGGTTGCGAGATCGACAGCCGTTCAGCGGCGCGCCCGACATGGCCTTCTTCGTAGACCGCGACGAAATAACGCAGTTGTTTGAAATCCATAAGTAACGCTTATCGAAAATGCTGAAAAATCGAAATGGCCCGTAGGCCTCCGTGAGCCTAGTCTAACCGCATTCACAAGGCTTACAGGGCCAGAAAGCGCGATGAATAGCGTTCGCTTCGACAGTGTTTGCATAGGCAGTTCAAAACACCTTCAACGAGGTGTTTTTCAATGAATCTGTTCAGTCTGCGGCGTCAGGCGCCGAGTCTTGATGACCTCGCCTTTGAGGTTGATCCTTCTGATATCAACGAAAATCTGGGCACCGAACGCCTGATGCCCAGCGTCGAACGGCCGCAACAGGTGTTCGTGCGTGGTCAGGGTTCGTGGCTGTGGGACAGCAATGACCGCGCGTACCTCGATTTTTCCCAGGCCGGTGGCGCCAACAGTCTTGGTCACAGCCCATCAGCGCTGGTCAAAGCGATTGCCAGCCAGGCGCAGGCGCTGATCAATCCCGGCTTCAATCTGCACAATCGCGGCATGCTCAGCCTCGCTGAACGGCTGTGCGCCAGCACCTCCAGCGATCAGGCCTATCTGCTCAACAGCGGCAGCGAAGCTTGTGAAGCGGCGATCAAACTGGCGCGCAAATGGGGCCAACTGCATCGTGGCGGCGCTTCGCGAATCATTGTGGCGAAGCAAGGCTGTCATGGCCGCAGTCTGGCGACGATTTCCGCGTCGGACAGTTGCAATCTGCACAATCGTTTTGCGCCGTTGCTGCCGGGTTTCGATCTGGTGCCGTTTAATGACTTGCCGGCGCTCCACGCGACGGTCGATGCGCAAACCGTGGCGATCATGCTTGAGCCGATCCAGAGCGACGCCGGGGTAGTGCCGGCGACCGAGCATTACCTCAAAGGTGTTGAGCGGTTGTGCCGTGAATTGGGCATTTTGCTGATTCTGGACGAAGTGCAAACCGGCATCGGCCGTTGTGGCACCTTGCTCGCCGAACAGTCCTACGGCGTACGCGCCGATATCGTCGTGCTCGGCAAAGGCTTGGGCGGCGGCGTGCCCTTGGCGGCGCTGCTGGCGCGGGGCAAGGCATGCTGTTTCGACGCTGGCGAACTCGGCGGCACTCATCACGGCAACGCACTGATGACCGCGGCGGGACTGGTGGTGCTCGACAGCGTGCACGACCGCAGCTTCCTGCAGCAGGTCAACGATAATGGCCAGCATCTGCGCGAAGGCCTGGCACGATTGGCGCACCGCTACGACCACGGCGAACTGCGCGGCCAAGGCCTGTTCTACGGACTCACCCTGTCGGACGATTCCGCCGAGGCCGTGGTCCACGCCGCCCTGCACGAAGGCCTGCTGCTCAACGCCCCGCAAGCCAACTGTCTGCGCTTCACCCCGGCGCTGACCGTCAGCAAAACCAATATCGACGAAATGCTCCTGCGCCTGGGCCGCGCATTCTCGCGAGTGCGCACCGCACAACTGCAATGCCGCAAAGGGATTGCCGTCTGAGCTGAAGTTTCCTACCCGTTTTCCAGAACCGTCTCGCGGTATAACGCACGCCCTACGCCTGATTTTTTTGGCGTGGGGCGTTTTTTTGTGAGGTGGTGGCGATCAAATGGCAGTTGCACTGAACCCTGACGAACGGTGCAGGTCGATTAGCTTGTATGGCTCATGTGAGCCAACCCCCATTCAGGAGCTGACCTATGGACTTCATTCGCATCATCATCGCCATTCTGTTGCCGCCGCTGGGTGTGTTTCTGCAGGTCGGGTTTGGCGGGGCGTTCTGGTTGAACATTCTGCTGACGCTGTGCGGGTACATTCCGGGGATCGTGCATGCGGTGTATATCATCGCCAAGCGCTGAGTCAGCGGCATAAACCTGTAGGAGCTGCGGCACGCTGCGATCTTTTGATTTTAATTCGAGGATCAGGATCAAAAGATCGCAGCGTGCCGCAGCTCCTACAGGAAGAGGGTTTCAGTCTGTAAATCCCATCACCCGCCGATAGAACTTCCATTCCTGCTCCAGCGCATGCGCCTGATTGGCGGCGCGGCGGAAGCCGTGGCGTTCGTCGGGGTAGTAATGCGCTTCGACCGCGATGCCGTTCTGCTCCAGCGCCGTGACCATGTCGCGGGTCTGTTGCGGCACGACCACGGCGTCCAGTTCACCCTGAAAGAAGATCACCGGCACGCGGATGTTGCTCGCGTGCAGCAAGGGGGTGCGGGCGGCGTAGCGTTCGGCGTCTTGCTCGGGATCGCCGATCAGCCAGTCCAGATAATCACCCTCGAATTTATGTGTTGCCCGAGCCAATGCAACCGGGTCGCTGACGCCGTACAAACTCGCTCCAGCGCGGAAGACTTGCTTGAACGCCAGCGCACATAACGTGGTGTAGCCACCTGCGCTGCCGCCACGAATGAATGCGCGATCACCGTCGATCAAACCCTGGCCGGCGAGATGACTCACCACGGCGCAAGCATCCTCGACATCCACCTCGCCCCAGCTCAGATGCAAGGCCTGCCGATATTCGCGGCCATAACCGCTGCTGCCGCGATAGTTGAGATCGGCGACGGCAAAGCCGCGTTGCGTCCAGTACTGGATGCGTGGATCGAGCATCGGGTAGCAGGCCGATGTCGGGCCGCCGTGGATGAACACCACCAGTGGTGGTTTTATCTCGCCGCTCATGGCCGGATAAAAGAACCCGTGTGCTTCGCTTGAACCGCTTGGATAACGCAGTGTTTGCGGGCGGCTGATGCGATCTGCGGGCAAGGGCGCTACGCCACCGGCCAGTACGTTCACTTTGCGCGTCGCCCGATCAATGGCGATGACCGCTGCTGGGCTGATCGGCGAGGCGGCAATGCAGTAGATAAATTGTGCATCCAAAGCGAGATGACGGAAGCGGCTGTAGTCGCCGGTGAAGTCTTCATCACCGAGGGTCAGGCGACCAAAACCGCCTTCGCTCCAACTGGCGATAAACGAATCGCCAACCGGTAACCAGGTGCAGCCGCCCAGTTGCCACGGCGCGGGCGCATGATCGGCCGGCGCAGCGGGCATGGGTTTCAAACCGTCGGCAGTCTCTAGCCACGGTTGCCAGAATCCACCGCGATCGGTCAGGCAATACAGGCGACCTTCGGCATCGAAGCGCGGTTGTTGAATGGATTCTTCAAGCTCAGCACCGGCAATGCATCGCGGCGTATTAAAAGCGCCATCAGTTGAACGCTTGGCCACCATCAACCGGGTCGACGTCCACGGCTGATGTGGTCGACTCCACTCGATCCACGCCAAGCGCTGGCCATCCGGGCTGAGGGTTGGCGCCGCATAAAAATCCGCGCCCTCAGCCAACAAATGCCGCATACCGTCTGCCAGATCAATCGCTATGAGTCGATGTTGATCCTGCTGTTCTTCCACCGCCAGAACCTGGCCAAAAGCAAAATGGAGATCGCCATAACGGCACTCTCCCGACGTCAGCGCCTCTGGCTCACCACTCAGCGTCTGGTGATACAACTGCTGATCCGCCTCAGCAACGAAAACCACCCCCTCCGGCGTCAGACAAAACGCCCCACCGCCATATTCGTACACGCGACTGCGCACACTGAAACCATTCGGCGTCAGACATTTCGCCACGCCATCGCGCCAATGCCAGATCCGGCACGCGGCATCTTCAGGACGATATTCATTCCAGAACAGCCCGTTGGCGCCAAGTTGCAGTTCGGCAAAGTCCATCCCGGCCGCGACGGCTTGCGAGGCGCTGAAAGGTTCAGCCCTTGGCGATGAGGCGCGAGTTTCGTTCATTGCGGAAGGCCAGTTGTTCGATGGTTTGAGTGGCAGTCTCGGCTTCTTCGCGGGCCTTGAGAATCACGCCGTGATGTTCGGACTTGCTGCACACCGGGTCGGCATTGCTCGCATCACCGGTGAGCATGAACGCCTGACAGCGGCAGCCGCCGAAGTCTTTTTCTTTCTCGTCACAGGAGCGGCACGGCTCGGGCATCCAGTCGTAACCGCGAAAGCGATTGAAGCCGAACGAGTCGTACCAGATGTGCTGCATGCTGTGATCGCGCACATTGGGGAATTGCACCGGCAGCTGTCGGGCGCCATGACAGGGCAGGGCGGTGCCATCCGGGGTGACTGTCAGAAAGATGCTGCCCCAGCCATTCATGCAGGCTTTCGGGCGTTCTTCGTAGTAGTCGGGGGTGACGAAAATCAGTTTGCACGGATGCCCTTCGGCTTCCAGTTTCGCCCGATATTCGTTGGTGACGCGTTCAGCGCGCACCAGTTGTTCCTTGGTCGGCAACAGGCCGACCCGATTGAGCTGCGCCCAACCGTAAAACTGGCAGGTGGCGAGTTCGACAAAGTCGGCCTCAAGCGCAATGCACAGCTCGATAATGCGGTCGATCTTGTCGATGTTGTGCCGGTGGGTGACGAAGTTCAACACCATCGGATAGCCGTGGGCCTTCACCGCGCGGGCCATTTCCAGTTTCTGCGCGAAGGCCTTTTTAGAGCCAGCGAGCAGGTTGTTCACTTGCTCGTCGCTAGCCTGGAAACTGATCTGGATGTGATCGAGGCCGGCCTTCTTGAAGTCGCTGATTTTCTGTTCGGTCAGGCCGATGCCGGAGGTGATCAGGTTGGTGTAGAAACCCAACTGCCGCGCCTCGCGGATCAGCTCGGCCAGGTCCTGACGCACCAGCGGTTCGCCGCCGGAAAATCCCAGTTGCGCCGCACCCATCTCCCGCGCCTCGCGGAACACCTTGATCCATTGTTCGGTGCTCAACTCCTTGCCCTGCTCGGCAAAATCCAGCGGATTGGAGCAGTACGGGCATTGCAGCGGGCAGCGGTAGGTCAGCTCGGCGAGCAGCCACAGCGGCAGGCCGACCTCGGGCTTGGGCGGCAGATCAGTCAAGGGTGATCCAGTGCTGCGCACGGGCAACCTCCATGAATTGCTCGATGTCGTCACCGAGCTCGGGCACGCCGGGGAACTGCTCATCGAGTTTGGCGATGATTGTCGCGACATCGCTTTGACCGTCAATCAAACCACCGATCAGCGCGGCGCTTTCGTTGAGCTTGATCATGCCCTCGGGGTACAGCAGCACGTGGCCTTTCTGCGCCGGTTCGAACTGGAAGCGGTAGCCGGGACGCCAGGTTGGGGTCTTGCTGCGATCGAAACTCATAGGGTGATTCCTTTATGCCAGACGCGTTGTTCGGTCACGCTGTGATACGGCGGGCGGTTCAGTTCGTAAGCCATGCTCATGGCATCGAGCATGCTCCAAAGAATGTCCAGTTTGAACTGGAGAATTTCCAGCATGCGCTCCTGGCCTTCGCGAGTCTTGTAGTGCTCGAGCGTGATCGCCAGACCGTGCTCGACATCACGCCGCGCCTGACCGAGGCGGGTGCGGAAGTATTCGTAACCGGCCGGGTCAATCCACGGGTAATGCTGTGGCCAACTGTCGAGGCGCGATTGGTGGATCTGCGGCGCAAACAGTTCGGTCAGCGAGCTGCTGGCGGCTTCCTGCCAACTGGCGCGACGGGCGAAATTGACGTAGGCATCGACAGCGAAACGCACACCGGGCAGCACCAGTTCCTGGGAGCGCAATTGATCCGGGTCGAGGCCGACCGCTTGACCGAGGCGCAGCCAGGCTTCGATACCGCCATCCTCACCGGGAGCGCCGTCGTGGTCGAGCAAGCGTTGAATCCACTCGCGGCGGATTTCCCGGTCGGGGCAGTTGGCGAGAATTGCCGCGTCTTTCAGGGGGATGTTCACCTGGTAGTAGAAGCGGTTGGCGACCCAGCCCTGAATCTGCTTACGGGTGGCGCGGCCTTCGTACATTGCCACGTGGTACGGGTGGTAGATGTGGTAATAGGCGCCCTTGGCGCGCAGGGCCGCTTCGAATTCGCTGGGGGACAGCGGTTGGTCGGTCATTGCGGTTCTCCGGGGAACAACCGTTGAAATCTTTGGTGTCTATTCGGACGTCATCGCTGGCAAGCCAGCTCACACAGTTTTTGTGTACGCCACAGAACCCTGTGGGAGCTGGCTTGCCAGCGATGAGGCGATCAGTTACAGCACAATACTCATGCCATCGAACGCCACTTCAACATTACGCCGCGCCAGTTCCGCGCGCTCCGGCGAATCCTCATCAAGAATCGGATTGGTGTTGTTGATGTGGATAAGTACTTTGCGCTGCTCAGGCAGTTGCTCCAGCACTTCGAGCATGCCGCCAGGCCCGTTCTGCGCCAGGTGGCCCATCTCGCGGCCGGTGCGGGTGCCGACGCCACGACGCTGCATCTCGTCGTCATCCCACATCGTGCCGTCCACCAGCAGGCAATCGCTGCCGGCCATGATCTCCAGCAACGGCGCATCGACCTTGCCCAGGCCCGGCGCATAGAACAATTTGCCGCCGGTGTTCAGGTCTTCAACAATCAAACCGATGTTGTCGCCCGGGTGCGGGTCGAAGCGGTGCGGCGAGTACGGCGGCGCGGCGCTGCGCAAGGGCAGCGGGGTGAAACGCAGGTTCGGGCACGCGGCCACGGTGAAGCTTTGGTCGAGTTCGATGCGGTTCCAGTTCAACCCGCCATTCCAGTGGGTGAGCATCTTGAACAGCGGGAAACCGGTGCTGAGGTCTTCGTGAACCATGTCCGTGCACCAGACCTGATGCGGGCAGCCTTCGCGCAGGCTGAGCAGGCCGGTGGTGTGGTCGATCTGGCTGTCCATCAGGATGATCGCGTTGATGCCGGTATCACGCAGAGCGCGGCCCGGTTGCATCGGGGCGAAGCTTTGCAGCTGCGCGCGAATGTCTGGCGAGGCGTTGCACAGCACCCAGTTCACGCCGTCATCGGAAATCGCGATGGACGATTGGGTGCGGGCCTTGGCATTCAGGCTGCCGTCGCGAAAACCTGCGCAATTGACGCAGTTGCAGTTCCACTGCGGAAAACCGCCGCCAGCGGCCGAACCCAGAATCTGGACGAACATGAACGCTCCATCATTTCAACGCGGAAAATAAAACGCCCCGGCGAGCCGAGGCGTTGCACTGCAATTCTACGTACGCAGAACTCAGCGGCTGGCGAAGTACATGGTGACTTCGAAGCCGATACGCAGGTCGGTGTAAGCCGGTTTAGTCCAGGACATAGGGTGTCTCCTCAGGTTGGGTGGGATAGCGCTATCCATAGGTATAGTCCACGGCAGCGCGAAGATGTTCCAAGTAGTTAGGCGGCTATGTTACTCAAAATTTCACAGGGTTTGCCCGTGAATATTCGAGAAAGCTCCTTGCAGCCTCGGTAATGATCAATTTGTCGTTTGCCATGGGGTGCCGGGCGCGGGGTCGCTGGCGAGACAGAGCCAGCCACCTTCGGCGTTGATCAAGCGCTGCGCAGCGTTATACAAAGCCTGGCGCTGGAGTTGGCCGATGGCGGCGAGCAATCGCTCAAGATAATCCGACGAGTGGCCAGCGAGTCTTGCCTGCCAGAGCAGTTCGGCAGCGTCTTTGCTGGACAGATTGGCAACGTCGAATTGATCCGCGAGGTTTTGCCGCTGCTGGTTGAGGCTGGCCTCATCAAGCCGTTCGATCAGCGCGGGCATACCGTTGAAGTACTGTTGAATGTGCTCAAACAACTCCGCAGTTCTGGCACTCGGGGATTGCACGCCAAACAGCAGAGCGGTTTGGCCATTCATCTGGCGAAGCGCACTGAAAACCGCATAGCCCAATTGCAATTCGACGCGCAGGCGCTGGTAGAACGGCGTCTGGCACACCTGCGCCAACAGTCGCCACGCTGCTTCGTCGGCGATGTCGTGACTGGCGGCCGGACAGAACAGCAGCACGGCGTGTTCGCTGGAGGCGGTATCGACATGGCGCCAGTGTTTTTGCGCGGTGATCGTCGCCGGTACTGCCAGCTGGTTGTCCGGGATTCCGGGAACCCGGCTCAGGGCCAGGCCCATGGCGGATTGAGTCTGTTGGTTCAGTCCCAACGCGAGGCCGTCCCAGTGCGAAGTTGTCCACAGGCGTTTGGCGTCGTCGCTGGTTTTAGATGATTCCTGCGTCTGTTCCGGCAGCGCTTTAAGCAACTGGCGAATGGGAATCAGCGGCTGTTCCTGCTCACTACGCGGCGAATTGGCGTCAACGTGCGTCAGGCATTTCAGCGCATGCTCAAGGACGCTGGGCATTGGCTCCTGCAGGCCGGTGAGCTTGAGCAGCCATTGATTGTTGGCAGCATTGAACGACAATTCGACCCCGGCCTCACGGGCATCTTGCTGCGTTTGCCGAAGGCTGCGTTGCAGGCGCGATTGCAGATCAGCACTGGCGGCGGCCTCGACCTGCCAACGCAGGTAAATCGCACCATCTTCGCCGTTGTCCGGCAGCGCCTGACTGAACTGCATCGGCGATCGTTCGCGCCGGCCGCGCGAACGATCCTGAGCAAACGTGCGCAGGCCGCGGTGAGCGCTGGTCTGGCCACGGATCAGGCCCGCATTGGCAAGCGGTTCGCTGGCGCGCAGGAATGGATTGGCAGCGGGTAAGCGCCAGTGGGCGCTGAAGTTATCCACAACGCCAATTTCACGGAGCAAATGTTGGAGGGCGCAGACGCCGCTATCGGACAGACCCCTCTCTTGTTGCTCGCAGTCGAGTCTTGCCAGTTGCAGAGCGCCGCTGACTTGCTGCTGGCGCTGAAGCAGGGCTGCATATTGCGCACGCAGCGACGTCCAGTCCTGTTGCGCGAAGAAGCTCAGCCAATCCGAAACGTGCTCGCCAATCGCGCTCATTGATTTGGCGGGAGCGGTGAACTGCAGATGCAGCAAGGCTTGTCCGGCAAAGCAATACAGCGGTGCGGCTTTCAGATCATCCGCCAGATGCTGTTCCTGCAGATGCGCCAGCAACCCACCGGGCTTGGCACTGTTCAGCCAATGGCAGAGGAATGCCATTGCCTCGCCGGAAGACTCCGGCAAATCTTCAAAAGCAAATAACAGATTGCCGTGTCGCTCACCGACCTGTTGATAACTTTTCACCGCTAACGGCGGGGGCGCAGCCTGCGTAATTTTATCCCCAACCGGCAACGTCGCTGCGAACTGCTCGGCCAGCGCGTGCAGCTCTTCAAGGCTCTGCGGCCCCACCAGGCTCAGGGTCATTTGCCCGGTTTGATAGAACTGCTGGTGGAAATCCTTCAACGCCTGTTGAAACGCCGGCGACTCCACTTTCAGGCTGTCCCGATTCCCCGCATGAAATCCGCGCAACGGGTGCTCTGCCGGTAGACCCTCATACAACGCAAACTGTTGCTGAGCCGCAGGATCCTGTGACCAGGCGACAAATTCCGCCTGCAGCACTTCCCGTTCCCGCAATTGATCGTCCGGATTCATACGCGGCCTGGTGAGCATGTCTGACAGACGCTGCAGCCCGGCGCTGAACGAACACGTCGGCAGTTCGAAGAAAAAGTCAGTGGTGCGTTCGCGAGTGCTGGCATTCACCTGGCCACCGTGCCGCTGTACGTAGGCCATCAACCCTTCGTCCGCCGGAAAACGCTCAGTGCCGAGAAACAGCAAATGCTCAAGGAAATGCGCCAGCCCCGGCCACGCCAATGGCACGTCATGGCTACCGGCAGCCACCCGCAGGGCAGCGGCACTGCGCTTGAGGCCTGGCGCATGACGCAGGGTCACGCGCAAGCCATTGGCCAGGGTTTCGGTATAAGGGCGGGGGTGAGTCGGCGCAGGCATGGGCACTTCCAGAACAGTGAAGTGCCCATGCTAGCGGATTAGCGCTTGTTCAGCGCGCCGTAAAGCTCCGGGCGGCGGTCGCTGAGGTAGCGATTGGCCGCGCGTGAATCGATCATCAACTGCCGATCCAGTTCGCCGACAATCAACGCTTCGTCAAGACCCGCCTGGGCGATGCGGCTGCCGTCCGGCGCGGCGATGCTGCTTTGCCCACAGTAATGGATCTCGCCTTCATGGCCGCAGTAGTTGGCGTAGGCCACATAGCACTGGTTTTCGAAAGCCCGGGAACGCACGGTGACGTCGGCGACGAAATCAAATGGAATCATGTTCGCCGTCGGCACCAGAATCAGCTCGGCGCCGTCGAGGGCCAGGCGTCGGGTGTTTTCCGGGAATTCCAGGTCGTAGCAGATCAGGAAACCGAGTTTCCAGCCGTTCAATTCAACCACCGGAAAATCGCCTTCGCCGGGGCTGAACATCGAGCGATCAAGATCACCGAACAGATGCGTCTTGCGGTAGTTGCACAGGCGTTCACCGTTGGCGTCGATCAACTGCACGGCGTTGTAGATCTGCCCGTCCGCCGTCCGTTCTGGATAGCCATAGACAATCGCCAGACCGGCTGATTTGGCGATGCGGCCGATCTGTTGCGCCCATTCCCCGTTGTAGACCTCGGCCAAGGTGCTGACCGCTTCGGCGCCAATGTTGTAGCCGGTCATGAACATCTCCGGCAGCACCAGCAGATCGGCGCCCTTGGCCTCCATCGCCACTTGATGCAGGCGTTGCAGGTTGGCGGCGGGGTCCAGGGGCAGCGGTGGACATTGATAAAGGGCTACACGCATCAGGGATTCCTCTTACTCGGGCAGGGCGATAGGGCCGATGTCTTTGAACACATCACCCGGGCCCGGGTTCGCTTTATGTGTCGAACCGCCGAAATGCTTCATGATCCCCCACACCGCGTTGAGCGACGTCTGCACCGCGCCTTCAACCCACGCGGGTGTCCACGACACATCGTCACCGGCGATGAAAATCCCACGCTGCTCGGCGGGCATCTCGTCCTGCATGAAGTGCGCGTACATGCGCTGGTTGTAGCGGTAGTGGCCGGGCAGGGCGCCCTTGAACGCACCGAGGAAGTACGGATCGGCTTCCCACGACACGGTGATCGGATCGCCGATGATGCGCGCGGCGATGTCGACTTTCGGGTAGATCTTTTTCAACGCGTTCAACGCCAGCTCAACGCGCTTTTCCACCGGGTGCGGGAGCATCTTCAACGCGTCGCTCATCCACGAGTACGACAGGCAGATCACCCCCGGTTTGTCGTCGCCGTTGTCGAACAGATAGGTGCCACGGGTCAGGCGATCAGTGAGGGTCATGCTCATCAGGTCGCGGCCGGTTTCCGGGTCTTTGTCTTTCCAGAATGGCCGGTCGACCATCACGAAAGTCTTCGACGACTGCATATAGCGGGTGCGGTCGAGGGCCATCCACATCTTCTGTGAGAACAGGGTTTCGTCACATTCGATCTGGGTGGTCAGCAGCCAGCTCTGGCAAGTGGTCAGCACCGCGGCGTATTCGCGGGTGTCGCCGTTATTGTCGGTGACCGCGAAACGGCCATCCGGCGCGTGAGCAATCTTCTTCACGCCGGAACGCGGCGCGCCACGGTGCAGCGATTTCAGGCTGGTGCCTTCAGGCCAGTGCACACAGCGTTCCGGCACATGCCGCCAGATGCCTTGCGGCACTTGCTCGACGCCGCCGACTACAAGGTGCTGGTGATCGTCGCAGTTGGTCATCACCACGCGGAAGATTTCCAGCATCGAGTTGGGGAAGTCCGAATCCCAGCCGCCGGTGCCGAAACCGACCTGCCCGAACACTTCGCGGTGATGGAACGACAGTTTGGCGAAGGTCTCGGACGTGGCGACGAAGTCGTAAAAGGTGCGGTCGTCCCACAGCGGCACCAGGGTATTCCACAGCTCTTTCAGGCGTGGCACATCGCGATCGCGGATGGCTTGCTGGATATCGGCGAACTGCGAGCCGGCTTCCAGTGCGTCCGCCCAGGCGTCAGCCACTTCCTGAAACAGTGCAGGAAGATCCTTCAGGCTTTGTGCGTAATGGGTTTTGCCTTCCAGGTCGATCACGGTGCTGCCGGAGGCCGGCGTCAGCGGGTTCGGGAAAGGTTTGGTTTCCAGGCCGAGCTTGTCGACGTAGTGATAGAACGCGGTGGAGGACACCGGGAAACGCATGCCACCCAGTTCCGCGACGATGCCGTCAGTGCCGTTGAACGCCTGCGAACGCAGACGCCCGCCAAGCTTCGAAGCCTCGTAAACCACCGGTTTCAGGCCGAGCTTCATCAGCTCGTAAGCCGCTACCAGGCCGGCGATGCCAGCGCCGACGATCGCCACTTCGGCGCCGTGATTGTGCTCAGGAATGCTGCCGAGGCCGGCCGGGTGTTCAATCCAGTCGTCGAACGCGAACGGAAAGTCCGGACCGAAAATGGTGACTGGTTTCTTACCGTCTGCAGGATGGCGATTGTTCTTGTTCATGGCTGACCTTGCTGGCGACCCGACGCAGGATGCGCGTCTGAGTATAGGAAAAGATGCCAGCCATTCTAGGGAGCGTAGAACACGTTAATAAGACGCAAAGTGCCGTCGTTTTGCCAAATTAGCGATCAATATGACGAGCGGATACTGCATACCGATCAGAATGTGGGAGCGAGCCTACTCGCGAAGAGGCCCTGAAACTCGCCCGAGAAGCCCGATCAAAACCTTAAACCGGCTGCCCCCGATCAATCTTGCTGCTCAAAATAATCGACGTGGTCGTCTTCTCCACCCCGTCCACACTGCCAATCTGATCGAGCAACTGGTCCAGTTGCTCCGGCGAATCCGTACGCAACCACGCCACATAATCAAATTCGCCACTCACCGCACACAACTGCTGCACCTGTGCCATTGCACTCAATCGACGCAACACCTCTTTGCCCGAGCGCGGCTGCACCTTGATCCCGACATACGCCTGCAACCCACCATCGACCACTCGCTGGCCGAGACGCACGCCATAACCGGTGATCACTTTGGCTTTTTCCAGCCGCGCCAGACGCGACGTCACGGTGGTGCGCGCAATGCCCAATTGCCGGGCGAGCATGGCCACGCTCTCACGGGCATTGATCTGCAGGGCGGCGATCAACTGGCGGTCGATTTCATCAAGCACGGGCGGGCGGATGTCTGGCAAGGTGGGCTCCATTGGCGCGGATCGGTGGTTGGCGAATGTTACAGGCTCAATCGTGGGGACGCTTGCAGGCGATGATTGGATTCTCACCTGAGTGTCGACGTTATTGTTCTGCTGGAATCTGGCCGTTCATTCGCGCCTGTGTTGCCTACGCCAATACCTCGGCAAACGCCTCTCGGAACCGGCGCATGTCATCGTCCGTGCCGACACTCACCCGAACCCAGGTCGGCCATTCTTTCCATACGCGACCGACATGCACACGACGCTCGGCGAGTGCCTTGACCACTTCACTCGCCGGGCGTCTGACGTCGATCATGAAGCAATTGGCCTGGGACGCCGTGCAGCGAAAACCGCGCGCATCCAGCCACGCGACGGTTTCCTCGCGCAGGCGCGTATTGTTGTGTTTCCGTTGGCTCAACAGCGACGCGTCTTCAAGGCTGGCAATTGCTCCCAACAGGGACGATGCGGCCGGGACGTTGTAGTTGCCGAACACCTCCAGTTGTTTCAACAGCGCTGGGTTGCCCACGGCGATCCCGAGCCTTGCGCCGGCCATGCCGTAGATTTTCGAAAAGGTACGCAGCACCAGCAGGTCGGGGTGATCCTTGACCAGGGGAATGCACGTCGTGGCCTGCGAAAAATCAATGTAGGCCTCATCGACCAACAGAATCGAGCCTTTGGGTTTGTCCTTCAGGGCACGTTCGATATCGCTGCGGGCCGTGAGAGTGCCGGTCGGATTGTTCGGGTTGCAGATGTAGATCAAACCGGGCTGAGGGTCGGCAGCCAGCATGCGCGGCAGGTCGTGGGCATGCTCGGCGTTCAGAGGCACTTCGTGGACGGTGACTTTCCTGCCATGAGCCGTCTGGGCGGGATCTTCGTAGGACGGCGCGGCGACCACCAGGCTGCCCTGCTGCGTGAAGGCATGCACGGCATGCTGCAAGGCCTGTTTGGAGCCGCAATACGTCTGGACGAAATCCTCGGAAATGCCTTGCTGGCGGGCAAACAGTGCATTGAGTCGGTACTGGATCTTGTAGGGATAACGCCCCGACAGGGCGATACCTTCCTGCATCGCGAGCCGGGCTGCCGCTGAGGGGCCCCAAGGACTTTCGTTGAAGTTGATCAGCACGTCATCAGAAGTTGCCGTTGTCGAGGCGGTTTCAATGTGAGCCTGTGCCCATGGGTTGTGAGCCAGCAGGGGCAGGGTCGCGGCGAATCCAACGAATGAGCGTCGAGTAACATCAACCATGAAAACTCCCTTTTCGGATCATCAGATTCACCACGGCGGTGTGGCCCGGATACTGAGGTAACGAACTGGTTAATGGTTGATTTACCGTTGTGCAGTCCCACCACGGTATGCCCTGTTCGGTCCTGAAAGAGGAGTGAGCCTGTTTTCGGGCACAAGGCCTTGTCAGCTGGGCTTTTCAGGGCGTAGTGGCTTTTTCAAGAGAGACGGGTAAAGGCTTTATTATCCGGTGAGCAAACTGCATCACACGACGTTCAATGAGTTGATAACTGATGAACGACACGAGAATGACTGCACTATACGACAGGGTCCAGAACAGTACGGCACTCCACGTACCTGCACTGGCGTAACCCAGCATGCTCCAGACGCGACCGCAGACACTTAGCGTGAGAATGTGCGAGAGATACATTGAATAGGAGATGTCGCCGAAAAACGCGAGCATCCGGGGGGCGCGTTTTCTGCTTATGAATTCTTGCAAGGCACAAGCCAGCAATAAGAGCGCATAGCCACCACCCACTAGAAAAGCTCTTTCCAGCGATATCGCCTGAATGACATCCGCACTGCCCACTGTTTCACCGAGAAAAGCGTAAAGCAGACTGGTAATTCCCGAAGCTGCCAGTAATACCGGCAATAGCTTTTTCAAGGCGGGACGATGCACAACCTTCAGATAAGCGATAGCCGCCAGCGCGCCGAGAATGAACTCTATGGAAAATTCGTGAGTGATAATCCGCAGGTAAGGTGCGCCAGTCGCGGGAATGAAAAAAGACGCGAAGACAATCGCAAGTAACCAGGCCATCAACGAAACCGAAACATATTTTATTTGCAGCTGCAATATTAAGGCGAACACCAGATAAAACCATAATTCATGCGTCAGCGACCAGGCAACCATCACCAGGGGCGCTGATTCTTCTGGTAGTAATAGAAAGGAAGAAAGGAGATTTGAATCGCCGTTCTGAGAGTTATTTACCATCTCGGGCTTGATAGTGAAAACGAGTAGTACTGCAAAAAAATAAACCCAATAAGTTGGGTAGATTCGGAAAAAACGCCCCTTGAGAAAGTTTAATGTCTCGCCTCGGAAACCAAACTTGTTGCGGAAGGCGATAATCATCACGAATCCGCTGAGTGCAAAAAAGAGATCAACGCCTGTTTGTCCGTATACAAAAAAATCGGGAGTGATCGAATCGCCTTGAATATATTTTGCATTTATGAACATAGAGTGGAATGCGACAACCAGAAGAGCAGCCAAGCCCCTGGCAGCCTGTAGCGAAGAAAGTTTATGCACGCGATTTCGTTCCTTGATCGGGAGGTACATCCTGTTCCGGCATTTGGTATTAATGCATCCTTTGATGCAAGCACGATGTGCAGGCCGGGTCGTTTCTCTATGCGGTAGTTGAAATCTAAAAGCTGCAACGCTACGGCGGATTCTGGGCATAGCGGTTTGAGCTGCTCCCGCGCCAGAAACGCGAAAGCCGCGCATTGCGCGGCTTTCAATTTGGTGGGCCCACACGGACTTGAACCGTGGACCAAAGGATTATGAGTCCTCTGCTCTAACCAACTGAGCTATAGGCCCTCAGTAGGTCGCGGATTATAGCGACGGTTTCTCGGCTGTGCTATCCGAAAAATCCGATACGGTTACATGAAGAAACGTTGCCGCAAATTCTTCCGGCGGCAGCGGCAGGCTGACGATGTAGCCCTGGATCTGTTCACAGCCCTCGGCGGCGAGAAATTGTTGTTGCGCCTGGGTTTCCACACCCTCGGCGATAACCGTGAATTGCATGCTCCGGCCCAGCGCGATGATGGCCCGCACAATGGCTGCATCGTGGGGGTCGTCGGGCAGTCCGCGGACAAACGACTGGTCGATTTTGAGGATGTCCAGTGGCAGGCGTTTGAGGTAACTGAGCGAAGAGTATCCGGTGCCGAAGTCATCGATCGCCAATTGAACGCCGAGGTGTTTGAGTTGGTGCAGCACCGCCAGCGCCTCTTCGGCCTGACTCATGATGAAATTCTCGGTAATTTCCAGTTGCAGTAAATCCGGCTGCAGGCGGTTGTCGTTGAGCAACTGCTCAATGCGTACGAGCAGATTCGGCTGCCGCAGTTGCGCGCCGGCGAGGTTTACTGACAGCGGACCGAGGCTGTCATAGACCTGACTCCATTCGAACATTTGCCGGCACGCCGTTTCGAGCACCCAGTCACCGATCTGCAGGATCATGCCGTTCTCTTCGGCCAGCGGAATGAAGTGCTCAGGCGGCACGTCGCCGAAGGTCGGGTGACGCCAGCGGATCAGCGCTTCGGCTCCGACCAGACGATGATCGTCGAGGCTGATTTTCGGTTGGTAGTAGAGGAACAGTTCATCGCGCTCGATGGCCCGGCGCAGTTCGTGCTCAAGCGCAATACGCTCGCTGGCCTGGGCGGTGAGGTCGCGAGTGTAGCTCTCGACGCGGTTGCGGCCTTTGGCCTTGGAACGGTACATCGCCGCGTCGGCGTTTTTCACCAGCGTGGCGACATCGCAGCCGTCCCTCGGATAGAGACTGGTGCCGATGCTGGCGCTGATGAAGAACTCATGCTCGCCGGCCTGGAACGGTGCTCCGAAGCAATTGAGCAGTTTGGTGGCGATGTTGTCGGCGTCGCTGGCCTGTTGCAGGCCGGGCAGCAGGATGATGAATTCGTCACCGCCCAGACGCGCCACGGTATCGATGTCGCGCAACTGCTCTTTGAGGCGCACGGCGATGCCCTTGAGCAGCAGGTCGCCGACCGGGTGGCCGAGGCTGTCATTGATGTGTTTGAAACGGTCAAGATCGAGAAACAGCACGGCGCCCTGACCGCCATTTTCCTGCTGGCTGTTCAGTGCCATCAGCAAGCGGTTTTCGAACAGCGTGCGGTTTGGCAGACCGGTGAGTGGGTCGTGGTGCGCCTGATAGTCGAGCTTGGCTTGCGCGTGCTTGAGGCTGGAGATGTCGGCAAACACCGCGACAAAGTGGGTAATGAACTTGTCGCGGTTGCGCACGGCGCTGATGGTCAGCCAGCTCGGGTATAACTCGCCATTCTTGCGCCGGTTGGAGATCTCGCCTTGCCAGTGGCCCTCGTCGGTCAACTGGTGCCACATTGCCGCGTAAAAGGCGCTGTCATGCAGGCCTGAGGCGAGCAGACGCGGTGTATGCCCGAGCGCTTCGCTTTCGCTATAGCCGGTGATTTCTGTAAAGGCGCGGTTGACCGCACTGATGTGCTGTTGGGTGTCGGTGATCAGTACGCCTTCAGCGGTACTTTCGAACACGGTGGCGGCCTGTTGCAGTTTTTCCTGCATCAGATGCCGCTCGGTGATGTCGCGGGCGATGGTCAGCATGCAGTCTTCTTCGCCGATCGGCAGCGGACGGCTGGACACTTCGCAGAGGCGGATCTGCCCGTCGCTGCGGCGGATATGGCAGGTGAAGTCACGGACGAAGCCGTCACGATGCAAAAGATCGAGCATCTGTTTGCGTTCATTGAGGTTGACCCAGATCCCCAGATCCAGCGCCGAGCGATCCACCGACATGGCGCTATTGAAACCGGTGATACGGCTGAAACCTTCGTTGACCTCCAGCAGCAGGCCATCGCTCTGGCGTGACAGCAACAAGCCGTCCGGCGAGGCGTGGAAGGCTTTGGCGAACTTCTCTTCGGAGGTTTGCAGTTGCTGTTGGGTTTCCTTGAGCTGGGAGATGTCACGCACTACGACAACCAGCGCGGGGGTGGTGTCGAGGTCAAACGGCTCGGCGGAAATCAGGCCGGTAAACAGCTGACCATTGTTGCGGCGAAAGGGCATTTCCAGATTGCGAATGCTGCCCGCTTGCAAGCGCTGTAGCAGCCCCGGCCCGACGCCGGGAATCCCCCAGATATTCAGATCGGTCGCGGTTTGCCCCAGGACTTCTTCGGCTTTCAGCCCGATCTGCTCTTCAAACGCTTCGTTAACCTCCAGCAGACAGCCATCGGACAGCCGTGCAATCACCAGAATGTCCGGGCATTGCTGGAACACTGAGGCGAATTTTTGCTCCGACAGCCGCAATGCCTCTTCCGTGCGTTTGATTTCGCTGATGTCGATCATCAAGCCACGCATGACTGGTTCATGACCGTGTTCGATCAGGCTGACGATGTCGCGCACCCACAGGCAGCGGCCATCAGCGGTGATCACGCGATAGTCGACGATGTGATCGCGACCCTGGCGAAGCGCTTCTTTGCAGTAACTCTGCGTACGGGTCAGGTCGGCCGGGTGAATGATGTTGTGCCAAAACCCGGGGATCAACCAGTGTGATTGCGGATAGCCAAGCAAGTCTTCGGCGTGGGGTGAGACATAGCTATAGGTGAAGTCGCTCATCCGCGCTTCCCAGGCGATGGCCGACAGGCTCTCGACCAGGCCGCGATAGTGGTATTCGCTGCTGCGCAGTTCCTGTTCGAGGTCGATGCGGCGGGCGATTTCCGAACTGAGGCGGCGGTTGATGCGGATCACCACGGCGAGAATCGCCACCAACAGCAACAGACCCGGCAAACCGTAGATCAGCAGATCCGACCAGAATGTCCGATGATCAAGGACGTTACCGACCCAATGTTCCTGAATGCTGCTGATTTCATCAGGGCTCATGTCCGCGAGGACTTTGTCGAGAATTCCCACCAGCACCTTGTTGTCACGGGGCACGGCCATCGCCAGTTGGTAGCGATACGGGGTTTCGCCGCTGACGTACAGGCCGTCGAGCTTGAGTTGGCGCAGGCTCCAGACGCTGGACGCGAGGTCGCCGACGACGGCGTCCACTTCGTCGGTCGCCAGCGCCTGCAATGCCGAGCTGACGTTGGGCATGGCCACCAGATTCAGATCGGGATGGTGAGTGCGCAGCAGTTCGTGGGGCGCGTAGTTCTCCACCACGGCGATCTTCAAACCATACAGGTCGTCGAGCTTGCGCGGTTGCGCGCCGCCGATGTGGGCGAGAATGACGATCGGAAAATCAAGATAAGGGCGGGTGAACGACAGGTAGGTCTGGCGCTCGGGGGTGGACATGATGCCGGGCAGAAGGTCGATCTTGCCCTGTTTGACCTGCTCCAGCACCAGCGTCCAGCTCACCGGTTCGATGGGCGTCAATTTGATCGCCAAGCGTTGGCGAATCACGTCGATATAGTCTGCCGCCAGGCCCTGATAACGGTTCTGGTCATCGCGAAACTCAAAGGGCGGCCACGACGCATCGACACCCAGGTGCAAGTCCGGGTGAGCCGCCAGCCAGCTACGTTCTTCATCGGTCAGAGTCAGCGCGTCAGCCGTTGCGGTCCAGATCATCAGTGACAGCAAAAAAAGCACGGACGCCAATCTGGGCATAACGCTCTCGTTATGGCTCGGGGATGATTGTTTCGAGTGTAGACGGGGTATGCGGGGGAGGGGGGCTGCGAAGGATTTAATCTGCCCTATAAACAAAACCCCCGGCCTGGGCCGGGGGTTCTGGTATCACTCGTCGAGGAAGGAGCGCAGATGCTCGCTTCGCGTCGGGTGGCGCAGCTTGCGCAGCGCCTTGGCTTCGATCTGACGGATCCGCTCACGCGTTACGTCAAACTGTTTGCCCACTTCTTCGAGCGTATGGTCGGTGTTCATGTCGATACCGAAACGCATGCGCAGTACTTTGGCTTCACGGGCAGTAAGGCCGGACAGCACTTCGCGAGTCGCTTCTTTCAGGCTCTCAACAGTGGCGACATCGATTGGCGACTGCATGGTCGAGTCTTCGATGAAGTCACCCAGATGGGAGTCTTCGTCATCACCGATCGGGGTTTCCATGGAGATCGGCTCTTTAGCGATCTTCAATACCTTGCGGATCTTGTCCTCAGGCATTTCCATGCGTTCGCCCAGCTCTTCCGGGGTCGGTTCGCGACCCATTTCCTGCAACATCTGCCGGGAAATACGGTTGAGCTTGTTGATCGTCTCGATCATGTGCACCGGAATACGGATGGTGCGGGCCTGGTCGGCGATCGAGCGAGTGATCGCCTGACGGATCCACCAGGTGGCATAAGTCGAGAACTTGTAACCACGACGGTATTCGAACTTGTCCACCGCTTTCATCAGACCGATGTTGCCTTCCTGGATCAGATCGAGGAATTGCAGGCCGCGGTTGGTGTACTTCTTGGCGATCGAGATCACCAGACGCAGGTTGGCTTCAACCATCTCTTTCTTCGCGCGGCGGGCCTTGGCCTCACCGATCGACATGCGACGGTTGATGTCCTTGATTTCTGCGATGGTCAGACCGGTTTCGGTTTCCAGCGCGATCAGTTTCTGCTGGCAACGAATGATGTCCGGTTGTACGCGACCAATGGCTTCAGCGTATTTGCTCTTGCCTTTGGCCAGGGCGTCGGACCAGCTTTCGTCGACTTCATTGCCCGGGAACTGACGCAGGAAATCGGCGCGTGGCATACGTGCATCCCGTACGCACAGTTGCATGATCGCGCGCTCTTGCTGACGCAGACGATCCAGGGCACTGCGAACACGCTCGACCAGGCCTTCGAATTGCTTCGGTACCAGTTTGATCGGCATGAACAGCTCGGCCAGTGCGAGCAACTCGGCAATCGCTGCCTTGTTGTTGCGACCGTGCTTTTTCAGGGCCTTGCGGGTGATTTCCATCTGGTCAGCCACGGCGCCGAAGCGCTGGGCAGCGATGACCGGATCCGGACCGCTTTCGGCTTCTTCTTCGTCGTCGGAAGATTCGGCTTCATCGTCGTCGGTGTCGTCGTCGGCTTTCGCTGCTTTCGCTTCGATCGGCGGCGGCACTTCGGCAGGCGGCGCAATGCCGTCATCCGGGTCGATATAACCGCTCAGGACGTCGGACAGGCGACCACCTTCGGTGGTGACGCGGGTGTACTCGGAGAGAATGTGGTCAACCGTGCCAGGGAAGTGCGCGATTGCGCTCATCACTTCACGGATGCCCTCTTCGATACGTTTGGCGATTTCGATTTCGCCTTCACGAGTCAGAAGCTCGACCGTACCCATTTCACGCATGTACATGCGCACAGGGTCAGTGGTGCGACCGATATCGGTCTCCACCGCTGCCAACGCAGCGGCTGCTTCTTCCGCAGCGGCCTCGTCGGTATCGGCGTCGGCCAACATAAGGGCGTCCGCATCCGGAGCACTCTCGTGTACGGGGATCCCCATGTCGTTAATCATGCGGATGATGTCTTCCACCTGCTCAGGATCTGAAATATCCTCGGGCAGGTGGTCGTTGACCTCGGCGTAAGTCAGATACTTCTGCTCACGACCCAGTTTGATCAACTCAATAATACGAGACTGCTGTTGCGCTTTTCCGGACATAACACCCTATCCACTGAAGGTCTTGGCGGGCAAAAAACAAGCCGAGGATTATACCTGAGCTATGACCTCACGCGCCAGTTGAGGTCGGGTTTGATGCGGAAACATTGCGACTTAGTAGGTCGCGCAGTTGATTTTTCTCTTCGATACTCAGTTCGCTTTGACGCGCTTTCCTGAGCAACTGTTCCAGATTTCGCTCGCGTTGGCGGGCTGACAAGCTAGTAATGGTGTCGAAAAACTGTTGTTCAAGGTTATCGCCGTCAATCAGCCACTCCTTTTCTGCCAGTGCCTTGAGCAAGCGTCCCTGTTCGGTGCCGTGCCATCGCGCGATCAACTGAAATGAGTTTAGCTTGGGATTCTTCTGTACGGCTTCGAGCAGCGCCACAAGCAACTGGGCGTTGGTCTGATTTTCGTCCGCAATGTGCCCGGCATCTTCGACGCGTTCGGCCAGTTGCGGGTGATGAAGCAGTGTGCGCAGGGCGGTCAGGGTCGGCGACTCTACGCCAATCGGTGTGCGCGGGCGCTGCTGGTCGCGATCACCGCCACGTTTGCCGTTCTTGTCCCAGGGCTTTTTGTCCCACTTCTTGCCGCCAGCGCCGGGCTTCTTCGGTGTCCACTCCTGCTGCGGCACATACATGTCCTGTGCCTGCGGCTGATGGTAGTCGCTGTAGTCCGGCATTGCGTCGTAATCGATGCCCGGATCGTAGGCAGGCGGCGCTTCCTGCGGTGCATTTTGTGCGAGCTGACTGACGGTTTCACTGCTCAGGCCGGTGATTTCGGTCAGGCGCTGACGCATCAGAATCCTCAGGTTGGCACCCGGAACCTTGTCGATCAGCGGTGCGGCGAGGGTGGCCAGATGGGCCTTGCCTTCGAGCGACCGCGGATCGGCCTCTTCGGTCAGTTGCTGGAAGAAATAATCCGCCAGCGGCTGAGCGTGCTGATTGATCCGGGCCTTGAAGGCATCAGTGCCTTCGGCGCGCACCAAGGTATCCGGGTCTTCGCCTTCGGGCAGAAACAGGAAGCGTGCGCGGCGCCCGTCCTGCAGGCTTGAAAGCGTGGCTTCCAGGGCGCGCCAGGCGGCATTACGGCCGGCCTGGTCGCCGTCGAAGCAGAACAATACGTTCGGTACGACGCGGAACAGGCGCTTCATGTGTTCTTCGCTGGTCGCGGTGCCCAGCGTCGCGACGGCGTTCTTCAGCCCCTGCTGAGCGAGGGCGATGACGTCCATGTAGCCTTCGACGACGATGATTTCGTCGAGGTTGCGGTTGTTCTTGCGTGCTTCATAGAGGCCGTAGAGTTCCTGGCCTTTATGGAATACCGGGGTTTCCGGTGAGTTCAGGTATTTCGGCTTGTCGTCGCCGAGCACGCGGCCGCCGAAAGCGATGATGCGCCCACGGGTGTCGCGGATCGGGAACATCACGCGATCGCGGAAGCGGTCATAGCGTTTGCCGGTTTCGGCGTTCTCGATCAGCAGGCCGGCGTCGATCATGGCCTTCTGCTGCAAAGTGTCGCTGCTCAAGTGCTTGAACAGGTTGTCCCAGCCCGGCGGCGCGAAGCCGAGACCGAAATCCCGGGCGATCTCGCCAGTCAAGCCGCGGCCCTTGAGGTAATCCACTGCGGCTTTGCGTGCCGGATGGCTCTTGAGCGCCTGCCGGTAAAAGTCGGCGGCGGCAGTGAGCAGTGGATACAGCGGCGAATCGGTCGGCTGCCGTGGCTTGCGCTCGCGGCCGCTTTCTTCGCGGGGGATTTCCATGCCGGCAGCTTTGGCCAGATCTTCGACAGCCTGGGGGAAATCCAGGTTGTCGTGATCCATGAGAAAGCCGAGGGCATTGCCGCCGGCACCGCAGCCGAAGCAGTAATAGAACTGCTTGTCGGGGCTGACGCTGAAGGACGGGGTTTTCTCTTTGTGAAACGGGCAGCAGGCGGTGTAGTTTTTGCCGGCCTTCTTCAATTGCACGCGCGAACTGACCACGTCGACGATGTCGGTGCGGTTCAGCAGGTCGTCAATGAAGCTCTGGGGAATCAGCCCGGCCATGGCGTTCTCATCGTCTGCGCTGTAATAAGTCCGATGCGAAAGGCTGCCGGACGCGGGTCATTGTTTGAAGCGCGCAAAATGTGCGGCTCGACCAGTGTCGTCTGCGTAATCGCTGTCGGGAAGTGTATCTGCCGAAAATCCACTGACGTTAGTACTCATCAGTCGTCGACTATTTGAAAGTGTTGCGCTGAATCCGCTGACGGCCGGTTCAGGGCCTCGGATAGCTCAATAAAGCGGGCACGCATGCAGGTGCCTTGGGCTGATCGTCGTAAGAGGAATCAGTGGGTGTGCTCGTCAGTAGCCTTGAAAGGCTCGTCAGAAAAGACGTGCACCGCTGGCAAAAGAGCCAGGTCTGACGCGTGAAGCAGATTTGTCTCGGTCGCGTGTGCGGCTTCGACGGTGAAGCATCAAGCGTTTTACGCAAATGCCATTAGCCCGGCTGAGAGCCGGGCTTAGGCAAGAAGCTTGCTACGAACGTCTGTGTATTAGTACAGACGAACGGCGCGGCGCTGTTCGCGCTGAACTTTCTTGGCGTGACGCTTAACAGCGGCTGCTGCTTTGCGCTTACGCTCAGAAGTTGGCTTCTCGTAAAATTCGCGGCTACGAACTTCAGCCAGTACACCGGCTTTTTCGCAGGAGCGCTTGAAACGACGCAGAGCTACGTCGAAGGGTTCGTTCTCTTTAACTTTGACGGCTGGCATCCAGAGCTACCTTCATTCATTACCGGGGTCAACATCCTCGCGGCAAAAGAGCACTTGAAGACGTCGGTTTTTAAGGGTTGCGGATGTTAACCCCTCATCGCTCGGAATGCAAAGCCTCTGATCGAAAACCGCTGGTCGGGGCATCACGCGGCGACTATTATGCGCGCCTTCGAATTCAGCCTAAACAAGGCGCAAACCCATGCTAGTACTGGGATTAGAAACCTCCTGCGACGAAACCGGTGTCGCATTATATGACAGCGAACGCGGCCTGCTGGCCGATGCACTGTTTAGCCAGATCGACCTGCACCGCGCTTATGGTGGCGTAGTGCCGGAGCTGGCCTCGCGTGACCATGTCAAACGCATGCTGCCCTTGATTCGTCAGGTGTTGGCCGAGGCCGACTGCGTGCCGACCGAGATCGATGCGATCGCCTATACCGCTGGCCCCGGCCTGGTTGGCGCGTTGCTGGTCGGTGCCTCCTGCGCTCAGGCGCTGGCGTTTGCCTGGGGCATTCCGGCGCTCGGCGTGCACCACATGGAAGGCCACTTGCTGGCGCCGATGCTGGAGCCAAAACCACCGGAATTCCCGTTCGTCGCTTTGTTGGTCTCCGGCGGTCATACGCAGCTGGTTCAGGTGGATGGCATCGGCCAGTACAGCCTGCTCGGCGAGACGCTCGACGACGCCGCTGGTGAAGCGTTCGACAAAACCGCGAAGATGATGGGCCTCAATTATCCGGGCGGCCCGGAAATCGCCAAACTGGCCGAGAAGGGCGTCGCAGGACGTTTTACCTTCCCGCGTCCGATGTGCGATCGCCCGGGCCTGGATTTCAGCTTTAGCGGCTTGAAAACCTTCGCCCTCAATACCTGGCAGCAATGCGTCAGCGCCGGGGACGACAACGAGCAAGCCCGTTGCGACATCGCGCTGGCGTTCCAGCAGGCCGTGGTGGAGACTTTGACCATCAAGTGCAAGCGTGCCCTGAAGCAGGCCGGCATGAAGCGTCTGGTGATCGCTGGCGGCGTCAGTGCCAATAAGGCATTGCGCGTGTCGCTGGAGAAGATGCTCGGCGACATGAAGGGTGATGTGTTCTACGCCCGTCCCGAGTTCTGCACCGACAATGGCGCGATGATCGCGTTTGCCGGTTGCCAGCGCTTGCAGGCCGGTCAGCAGGAAAGTCTGGCAATCAGCGTGCAGGCGCGCTGGCCGATGGAGCAATTGTCGCCGTTGTGATCAGCGGCGTTCATGGCCGGTATTTAAAAATGCCGTTCGCGCCCGGCAAACAGGTCGCGTAGATTGCCGCGGTGGCGCCAGACGATCAGCAGGGTCAGCGCGCTCATCGGTAGCAGCGCTTCCGGTTCCTGCCAGGCCAGCAGCGGCAGGGTCAAGGGAGTGGCGATCAGTGCTGCGAGCGAGCTGGTGCGGGTCAGGTAGAACGTCAGCAGCCAGGCGCACACGGCCAGCAGCGCGGCGGGCGGATACAGGCCCAGCAGCATGCCGGCAGCGGTGGCGACACCCTTGCCGCCACGAAAGCGAAAGTACAGCGGGAACAGGTGACCGATCACGGCGCACACGCCGATCCACGCCTGATCCTGCAGCGAAAGGCCGACAGCCGAGGCGATCAGCACCGGCACCAGGCCTTTGCACAGATCACCCAGCAAGGTCAGGATCGCCAGTTTGCGACCGGCCAGGCGCAGCATGTTGGTGGCGCCGGCATTGCCCGAGCCACTCATTCGCGGATCCGGGTTTCCGGTCAGGCGGCTGAGCAAAATGGCGAAGGACAGCGAGCCGAGCAGGTAGGCGAGAGTCGCCAGTAACCAAAACATGCTAACTATTCCGGGCGAGGACGCCCTGATTCTAACGGCGCATTGCGCCCTTGTCGTGCAGCGGAGAGAAGTGCTTGGACAGAGTGTTTATCGAGGGCCTGGAAGTCGACACCGTGATCGGTGCCTACGACTGGGAGCGCGGCATCCGCCAGTGTCTGCGACTTGATCTGAGCTTCGCCTGGGACAATCGCCCGGCCGCCGCCGGAGATGACCTGACCCTGGCGCTCGACTACGCCAGCGTATCCACGCGGATTCAGGCGTTTGCCGAGCAAGCGCAGTTTCAGTTGGTCGAGACCTTCGCCGAGCGTCTGGTTGAAGTGCTGATGAGCGAATTCAAGATCACTTGGGTACGCCTGAAGCTGACCAAGCCCGGCGCCGTTCCGGCTGCCAAGGGTGGTGTGGGCGTGGAGATCGAGCGCGGATGTCGCTGACTCAGGTCTACCTCGGGCTCGGTAGCAATATCGAGCGCGAAAGTCATTTGCGCGCCGGGCTCGACGCTTTGGCGACATTTCTGGTGGATATCCGCTGTTCGGCGGTGTTCGAAAGCGCGCCTGTGGGGATCAAAAGCGGGCCGTTCTTCAACTTTGTGGTGTCGGCGTATACCGACCTGCCGTTGATCGAGCTGGACCGGCGCTTGAAATTCATCGAGGCGGATAACGGTCGCTATGCACCGGATCGCAAGGGCTTGCCGCTGGATATCGACGTGCTGCTGTATGGCGATCTGGTGGGGAATTTCGACGGTCTGGTCTTGCCGCGTGCGGAAATTCTGAAAAATGCTTTTGTGTTGTGGCCGTTGTCGTTGATTGCGCCGGATCGCGTGCATCCGGGCGTGGGAAAAAGCTTCGCGACATTGTGGGCTGAAGCGCAGATTGATCAGGTGCTGGCGCCGGTGGCGTTCGAGTGGCGTGGCGCGCAACTGACCCCGCAGAATCTTTAAGGCAAAAGATCGTAGCCTGCGGCAGATCCTACAGAGAAACGCATATTCCCGTGTAGGAGCTGCCGCAGGCTGCGATCTTTGGATCTTGCTTCAGGCGTTCTCTTTGTAGGCTTTCAACGCCTTGAGCCGTTCACGCTTCAGCGCTTCGCCCAGTTCCGGGCCTTTGAATCCCTTCTCCAGCAACGGCTGCACCGCAACTTCGCGCGCAGCCTTCGCCGCGCCACGCAAGTAATCCGCCTGTGGATAATTTCTCTGCTCCAGCCCCTTGCGTCCGCGGGCATCCATTTCGCACGCGGCGATGAACTCTTCAAACCGCTGCGGTCGGCGATACACGTCAAAACTCTGCAGCAGTTCCAGCAGCGTCGAAGCTTTCAGCTCCAGCGCGCGGTGGCCATGGGTGTGGTACTGGCCGACCAGCAACGCCAGTTCCTGGCAATCCTTCGGCGCCTTGAAGCGTTCGCTGACTGCTTTGATCAGCTTCAACCCGGTGTGTTCATGGGCGATGTGCCGCGGCCACTCTGCTTGCGGGGTCAGGCCTTTGCCGAGGTCGTGCAGCAGACAGGCCCAACGAACCGTCAGCGGTTGTTTGTGCAGCGCTGATTGTTCCAGCACGCTGAGGGTGTGCAGGCCGGTATCGATTTCCGGGTGATGCGCTTCCGGTTGTGGCACACCGAAAAGTGCGTCGACTTCCGGCATCAGTACTTTCAGCGCGCCGCAGTCGCGCAGCACCTGAATGAACACCTGCGGCTGATCTTCCATCAGTGCTCGGGAGATTTCTTTCCAGTTGCGTTCGGCGGTCAGCGCTTCCAGTTCGCCGGACTCGCTGAGCTTTCGCATCAATTCCAGCGTCTCCGGCGCGACAGTAAAGCCCAGCCCGGCATAACGCGCAGCGAAACGGGCAACGCGCAGTACACGGAGGGGATCTTCGGCGAACGCCGGAGAAACGTGGCGCAGGATCCGGGCTTCCAAGTCGCGCTGGCCATGATAGGGATCGGTCAGATTGTGTTGATCGTCCTCGGCCATGGCGTTGATGGTCAGGTCGCGGCGAATCAGGTCTTCTTCGAGCGTCACTTCGGGGCTGGCGTGAAAGGTGAAGCCGCCATAGCCGCGTCCGCTCTTGCGTTCCGTGCGGGCGAGGGCGTACTCCTCGCCGCTTTTGGGATGAAGAAACACCGGGAAATCCGCGCCAACCGGGCGATAACCCTGGGCGAGCATTTCGTCCGTGGTGGCACCGACCACCACCCAATCGATGTCCGTGACCGGTTTGCCCAGCAAGCGGTCACGTACGGCACCGCCAACCTTGAAAATCTGCATAAAAAACCTCCGTTAGCCCGACAGGATAACCCTTGCGTCAGACTTTCGGAGGCCAGAACCGGATCAAAGATGAATCACGGCAAGATCAAGCCGACCGTAATCGCCTTCGCTGTGTTCGCTGCGCGGCGGAACGTGATGGGTTTTCATGATCTGGTCGCCTTGCAGGGTTTCCAGATGAATATCGAAGCCCCACAAACGATGCAGGTGTTTAAGCACCTCTTCAGTGGAATCACCCAGTGGTTTGCGGTCGTGCTGCTGGTGACGCAGGGTCAGTGAGCGGTCGCCGCGCCGATCGATGCTGTAAATCTGCACGTTCGGTTCACGGTTGCCGAGGTTGTATTGCGCCGCCAGGGTTTCGCGGATGATCCGGTAACCGGGTTCATCGTGGATGGCCGGCACCAGCAGATCGTCCTTTTGGTCGTCATCGAGGATACTGAACAGTTTCAAGTCACGGATCACTTTCGGTGACAGGTACTGCAGGATGAAGCTCTCATCCTTGAAGCTGCTCATGGCGAACTTGATGGTCGACAGCCAGTCGGTCCCGGCGATTTCCGGGAACCAGTGACGATCCTCCTCGGTTGGTTCTTCGCACATGCGCCGGATGTCGCGATACATCGCAAAACCAAGCGCGTAGGGGTTGATGCCGTTGTAGTAGGGACTATCGAAACCTGGCTGGAACACCACGCTGGTGTGCGAAGTCAGGAACTCCATCATGAAGCCGTCAGTAACCAGCCCTTCGTCATACAGGTCGTTCATCAGCGTGTAATGCCAGAACGTTGCCCAGCCTTCATTCATTACTTGGGTCTGGCGTTGTGGATAGAAATACTGGGCGATCTTGCGCACGATCCGCACGATCTCGCGCTGCCACGGTTCCAGCAACGGCGCGTGTTTCTCGATGAAATACAGGATGTTTTCCTGCGGCTCTGCCGGGAAGCGGGCATTGTCCTTGTCGCTGTACTTGTCCGCACCTTTGGGAATGGTGCGCCACAGATCGTTGATCTGCTTCTGCATGTGTTCTTCGCGATCCTTTTGCCGGCGGCGTTCTTCTTCGGCGGAGATCGGGTAAGGACGCTTGTAGCGGTCGACGCCGTAGTTCATCAGCGCATGGCAGGAGTCGAGCAGATCTTCCACCGCATCGATGCCGTGGCGCTCCTCGCACTGCATGATGTACTGCTTGGCAAACACCAGGTAATCGATGATAGAACTCGCGTCGGTCCAGGTGCGGAACAGGTAATTGCCCTTGAAGAAACTGTTGTGGCCGTAGCAGGCATGGGCCACTACCAGCGCCTGCATGCAGATGGTGTTTTCCTCCATTAGATAGGCGATGCACGGGTCGGAGTTGATCACGATTTCGTAGGCCAGGCCCATCTGCCCACGGCTGTAGGATTTTTCAGTGCTGAGGAAGTGTTTGCCGTAGGACCAGTGGTGGTAACCCAGCGGCATGCCCACCGAGGCATAGGCGTCCATCATCTGCTCGGCGGTAATCACTTCGATCTGATTGGGGTAGGTATCCAGCGCATAGCGGGCCGCGATCCGGGCGATCTCGCGGTCGTAGGTCTGGATCAGCTCGAACGTCCATTCGGAGCCGGTGGAAATGGGTTGGCGCTTCTGCTCTTTGGCGGTCATGTCACTAACCTGCGCTGGAAGAGTTCACGGAAGACCGGATAGATATCCCCGGCCGAGACCAGTTGCTGCTGGGCAAAAGTGTCAGAGAAAGCTTCGGCGATGCGTTCGTATTCGTACCACAAGGCCTGATGTTCGCGCGGGGTGATCTCCACATAAGTGTAGTACTGCACAAACGGCATGATCTGGTTGATCAGGATGTCACGGCAGATCGGCGAGTCATCGTTCCAGTTGTCGCCGTCGGAAGCCTGCGCCGCGTAGATGTTCCACTCGTTGCTCGGATAGCGCTCGGCCATGATTTCCTGCATCAGTTTCAGGGCGCTGGAAACGATGGTGCCGCCGGTTTCCCGTGAATAGAAAAACTCCTCTTCGTCGACTTCCCGGGCGCTGGTGTGATGGCGGATGAACACCACGTCGATTTTGTCGTAGTTCCGTTTCAGGAACAGATACAACAGGATGAAAAAGCGCTTGGCGATATCCTTCGTCGCCTGGGTCATGGAGCCGGAGACGTCCATCAGGCAGAACATCACCGCTTTTGAGCTCGGATTCGGTTGTTTGATCAGCAGGTTGTATTTCAAGTCAAAAGTGTCGAGGAACGGCACGCGATGAATGCGCGCGCTGAGTTTCTCCATTTCTGCCTCGAGCTCCTGAATATCGCCGAAGTTGTCTGGTTCTTCGCGTCTCAGGCGTTCAAGTTCGGCTTTGACTTCGCGCAGTTTCGCCCGGCTGCTGCCGGACAGGGCAATGCGCCGTGCGTGGGCTGAACGCAGGGTACGGATGATGTTGATCCGCGACGGATTACCCTCGTTGCTGATTCCCGCACGTACGGTTTTGAAGGTGTCGGTGCCGCTCAGGTTGCGTTTGACCAGATTCGGCAGTTCGAGGTCTTCGAACATAAACTCGAGGAATTCTTCCTGGGTGATCTGGAAGACGAATTCGTCCATGCCCTCGCCGGAGTTGCCGGCCTTGCCCGGACCACGTCCGCCACCTCCTCCCGGCGGGCGGGCGATGTGTTCGCCGGCGGTGAATTCCTTGTTGCCGGGATGCACAACAGTCTGCTTGCCGCCGCGACCATGGTGAAGCACCGGTTCGTCGATGTCGCGACCGGGAATACTGATCTGTTCGCCGTGCTCCATATCGGTAATGGAACGCCGGCTGACCGCCTCTTCGACAGCCTTCTTGATGTGGTCACGGTAACGCCGCAGGAACCGCTGGCGGTTTACCGTGCTCTTGTTCTTGCCATTGAGACGTCGGTCGATCACATAGCTCATAGACCCCTCCGGGGAGCTTCAAGTCATAAGCTTCAAGCTACAAGTGAAAGCTCTCCCGTTCCCGAGACCGGTCTCTGCTGTTCTCTTGCAGCTTGTCGCTAGAAGCTTGCAGCTGCTTTATTGCGATTTGCGGACCCGTAGGTACCATTCGGAAAGAAGCCGTACCTGTTTGTCGGTGTAGCCGCGTTCGACCATTCGAGTGACGAAGTCGTTGTGCTTTTGCTGATCCTCTTTGCTTGCCTTGGCATTGAAACTGATGACTGGCAGCAGGTCCTCGGTGTTCGAGAACATTTTCTTCTCGATGACCACCCGCAGTTTTTCGTAGCTGAGCCAGGTCGGGTTCTTGCCGTTGTTGTTGGCCCGTGCGCGCAATACGAAGTTGACGATCTCGTTGCGGAAATCCTTCGGATTGCTGATGCCGGCCGGTTTTTCGATTTTTTCCAGTTCTTCGTTGAGCGCGACGCGGTTGAGGATCTCGCCGGTTTCCGGATCGCGGTATTCCTGATCCTGAATCCAGAAGTCCGCGTACAGCACGTAGCGGTCGAAGATGTTCTGGCCGTACTCGCTGTAAGACTCGAGGTACGCGGTCTGGATCTCCTTGCCGATGAATTCGATATAACGCGGTGCCAGGTATTCCTTCAGATAGCGCAAATAGCGTTCGCGCGTCTCGGCCTGGAACTGTTCCTGTTCGATCTGCTGTTCCAGCACATAGAGCAGGTGCACCGGGTTGGCGGCGATTTCATGCGGGTCGAAGTTGAACACCTTGGAGAGGATCTTGAACGCAAACCGGGTCGACAGACCGTTCATGCCTTCGTCGACGCCTGCCGAGTCGCGGTATTCCTGAATCGACTTGGCCTTCGGATCGGTGTCCTTGAGGTTTTCGCCGTCGTAGACGCGCATCTTCGAATAGATGTTGGAGTTTTCCGGCTCCTTGAGGCGTGACAGCACCGTGAACTGCGCGAGCATTTTCAAGGTGTCAGGCGCGCAATGGGCCTTGGCCAGCGAGCTGTTGAACAGCAATTTGTCGTAAATCTTCACTTCGTCACTGACGCGCAGGCAATACGGCACTTTGACGATGTAGATCCGGTCGATGAACGCTTCGTTGTTCTTGTTGTTGCGGAAAGTGTGCCATTCCGATTCGTTGGAGTGGGCGAGGAGGATCCCGGTGAACGGAATCGCCCCGAGGCCTTCGGTACTGTTGTAGTTGCCTTCCTGCGTCGCGGTCAGCAATGGGTGCAGCACCTTGATCGGTGCCTTGAACATTTCGACGAATTCCATCAGGCCCTGGTTGGCCCGGCACAGCGCACCGGAGTAGCTGTAGGCGTCGGCGTCGTTCTGTGGGTATTCCTCAAGTTTGCGGATGTCGACTTTACCGACCAGTGCGGAAATGTCCTGGTTGTTCTCGTCGCCCGGTTCGGTCTTGGCCACGGCGATCTGGTTGAGGATCGACGGGTAGAGTTTGACCACGCGGAACTGGCTGATGTCGCCGCCAAATTCGGCCAGGCGCTTGGTCGCCCATGGCGACATGATGGTGTTCAGGTAACGCCGTGGAATGCCGAAGTCTTCCTCGAGGATCGCGCCATCTTCAGTGGCGTTGAACAGACCCAGAGGCGATTCGAATACCGGCGAGCCCTTGATCGCATAGAAGGGCACTTTTTCGATCAATTGTTTCAGCTTCTCGGCCAGGGACGATTTACCGCCACCGACGGGGCCGAGCAGATAGAGGATTTGTTTCTTCTCTTCCAGGCCTTGGGCGGCGTGGCGGAAATACGAGACGATCTGGTCGATGCATTCTTCCATCCCGTGGAAGTCTTCAAAGGCCGGATAGCGACGGATCACCTTGTTGGAGAAGATGCGTGACAGCCTCGAATTGGTCGAGGTGTCGAGCAGTTCCGGCTCACCGATGGCCAGTAATAGACGCTCGGCGGCGGAAACGTAGGCGCTACGGTCTTTCTTGCACAGCTCCAGGTACTCTTGCAGCGAGAGTTCTTCCTGGCGTGTGGACTCGAAGCGTTGTTGGAAGTGGCTAAAGATACTCATGACGTCACCTCGCTCGATACGTGGAGCCGACGCCGGATCACTCAGTCGATGCTGGCAAACAACTGTTGTGGCAGCTGTTTGTTTACCCCCCAGAACACTTTCACGATCGACAATCGCGAAAGTCACTCCCGATGACCCGTGCGCCGGTGTACCGGCTCTCCCCTGTTTTGGATGGCCTGGGCTTAAGGATAGTTGGGAATTCGGGAGGTAAAGGCGAGATACGTAATTATGTGTGGCAAGACCGTTCGTCTGCCGGCGCAGGCCCACGTCAGCCGGGGCCTGCGCGTGACAAAAAAAATTATTCGGCGGTGCCTTGCGCGGTTTCTGAGGGATACGTCGTACGCCACAACTCAAAGCCGCCGTCCATGCTGTAGACGTCGGAGAAGCCCTGGCTGATCAGGTACGCCGCGGCACCCTGGCTGGAATTGCCGTGGTAGCAGACGACTACAGTTGGCGCATCGAGGTCGGCACCTTGAATGAAAGCGTGCAGCGAGTGATTGTCCAGATGCTTTGAGCCACTGATGTGCAGCGCGGCAAAAGTGGCCGGGTCGCGAACGTCGACGACAACGGCACCTTGCTCACGCAGGGCCTGGGCATGTTCCGGGGGGATTCGTTTGAATTCGCTCATGGCGGGTTCCTGTTGCTCGGCTGAAAGCGCAGTCTAACGCGGTGTGCTGACTGGCGAAGTTTCGGGGATAAGTGGTGCGACGGTCGGGGCGAGGCCGCCGTGTTCATCGCATTTGCACGACACGCGCTCGCCGCTGTCGACGTTCATCAGGGTCAGGCTGCCGCCCCAGACACAACCGGTGTCCAGCGCCGAGATACCTGGCTCATGGATATTCCCTTCAAGCGCCGCCCAGTGGCCGAAGATGATGCGCAGGCCTTTGGTCTTGCGCTCCTTGTGCTGAAACCAGGGTTTGTAGCCGGGCGGGGCAGTGTCGAGGCCTTCCTTGCTCTTGAGGTCGAGTTTGCCTTCGGCGGTGCAGAAGCGCATGCGCGTGAAATAGTTGGTGATCACACGAAGGCGGGCCACGCCTTTGAGATCGTTGTCCCATTTCGCTGGCTCGTTGCCATACATGCCGTCGAGGTAGGCGAGCAGCATGTTGTCGTCTCGCAGGGCCGTCTGGACTTCATCAGCGCACTTCAAGGCGCGGCGTAACGACCACTGCGGTGGAATGCCAGCGTGGACCATGGCGACATCGCGCTGCTCGTCGTAGTGCATGAGCTTTTGTTGACGCACCCATTCCAGCAGTTCGGCACTGTCCGGTGCTTCGAGAATCTCGCGCAGGGTATCGGACTTTTTCAAACGCTCGATGTTTTTCGCCGCTGCCAGCAGGTGCAGGTCGTGATTACCGAGTACGCAGACCAGCGACTCGCGCATGCCATATAGAAAGCGCAGGGTTTCCAGCGACTGCGGGCCACGGTTGACCAGATCGCCGACCAGCCACAGACGATCGAGCCTGGTGTCGAACGCTACTTGCTTGAGCAGGCACTTGAGCGGTTCGAGGCAGCCTTGCAGGTCGCCGACGGCATACGTCGTCATCAGTGCAAGGCTCCAGGCACGGCGAGGCGGAAAGGTTTGATGATAGCGTCGAAATGCTTGCCGTCGTCGGCAACCATTTCGTAGGTGCCCTGCATAGTGCCGACCTTGGTGGTCATCACCGTGCCGCTGCTGTACGTGTGGCTTTGGCCAGCGTCGATCAAAGGTTGCTGGCCGACGACGCCTGCGCCGCGAACTTCTTCGACATGTCCGTCACCGTCGGTGATCACCCAGTGACGCGACATCAGGCGGGCGGGCTGCTCACCATTGTTCTGCACGGTGATGGTGTAGGCGAAGGCGAAGCGGTGTTGCTCGGGCTGCGATTGGTCTGCCAGATAGTGAGTAACGACACTGACATCGACCTGATAACGGGAATCGGACATGCAAGAGGCCTTAAACGAAGCGGAACGCGGGGCGTAGCTGATGGGGAATCAGTCTAGGCAAGTATCGGGCAGTAAACCAGAGTGGCGTCCTGCCCGATAGCGTTCATCGTCTATCAGTCGGCGGCGGGGGAGGCCGGAACTTGTACCGCGAGCTGGTCGGCCAGACGTACGAACGCAGCCAGATCCAGTTGCTCCGGACGCAGACTGCCATCGACGCCGGCGGCTTCGATTTCAGCGTTGCTGAGCAATTGCTTGAGGGTGTTGCGCAATGTTTTACGACGCTGGTTGAAGGCTTCGCGCACGACGCGCTCCAGCAACTTGTGATCCTTGGCCGGGTGCGGCAGTACTGCGTGCGGCACCAGTCGGACGATGGCCGAATCGACTTTGGGCGGTGGATTGAACGCACCTGGGCCGACGTTGAACAGGTGTTCCACGCGGCAATGATACTGAACCATGATCGACAGACGACCCCAGTCACCGCCGCCCGGGCCTGCGGCCAAGCGCTCGACAACTTCTTTCTGCAGCATGAAGTGCATGTCGCGAATGATGCCGGCGTTGTTCAGCAGATGAAAAATCAGCGGCGTGGAGATGTTGTACGGCAGGTTGCCGACCACACGCAGACTATTCGGCGCGGCGTTCAGGCTGTTGAAGTCGAACTTCAGTGCATCGCCCTGATGCAGGTTGAAGTTGCTCTTGCCGGCAAACTGCTGGTTGAGGATCGGGATCAGATCCTTGTCCAGCTCCACCACGTCCAGTTGTGCGCCGGAGGACAGCAGGCCGGCGGTCAGTGCGCCCTGGCCCGGGCCGATTTCCAGCAGGCGGTCTTCAGACTTGGCGCTGATGGAGCGCAGGATGCGGTCGATAACGCCGGCATCGTGCAGGAAGTTCTGGCCAAAGCGTTTGCGCGCCTTGTGTTGGTATTGCTCTGTCATAAACGGGTCTCGGCCATCTGGTAGGCGGTTTCCAGGGCGACTTGCAGGCTGCCGGTGTCGATCTTGCCGCTGCCGGCCAGATCCAGGGCGGTGCCGTGATCAACCGACGTGCGGATGATCGGCAGGCCGAGGGTCACGTTGACGGCAGCGCCGAAGCCTTTGTACTTAAGCACAGGCAAACCCTGGTCGTGGTACATCGCCAGCACTGCGTCGCAGTGCTCCAGATATTTGGGGGTAAACAGAGTGTCGGCAGGCAGCGGGCCACGAAGGTCCATGCCCTCGCCGCGCAGGCGCTCTAATGTCGGTTCAATGATGTCGATTTCTTCATGGCCCAGGTGGCCGCCTTCACCAGCGTGCGGGTTAAGTCCGCAAACCAGGATGCGTGGCTGGGCGATGCCGAATTTGTTTTGCAGGTCGCTGTGCAGGATCCGCGTCACGCGTTCCAGCCGTTCTGGCGTGATTGCATCGGCAATTTCGCGCAGAGGCAGGTGAGTGGTGACCAGTGCCACGCGCAAACCACGAGTGGCGAGCATCATCACCACTTGGGCGGTGTGGGTCAGGTCAGCGAGAAATTCCGTGTGCCCGGAGAAGGCGATGCCGGACTCGTTGATCACGCCTTTGTGCACGGGGGCGGTAATCATCCCGGCGAAGTCGCCGTTCAGGCAGCCGTTGCCGGCGCGGGTCAGGGTTTCGAGAACGAAAGCCGCATTGGCCTTGTCCAGGTGCCCAGCCACCACGGGGGCGCTAAGCGGAGTATCCCAGACATACAGGCTGTTGGCGGGCGCCGGGGCATCCGGCCAACTGCCAGGCGCAACATCCAGCAAAGTGACGGCCAGCCCCAGTTGCGCGGCCCGCTCAAGGAGCAGGTCGCGGCTGGTGATGGCAATCAGGGGATGTGGCTGGGCTCGCGAGGCGAGCAGCAGGCACAGGTCGGGACCGATGCCGGCTGGTTCGCCGGGTGTCAGCGCGAAACGCTTGGGTTTCACTGCGCTGCCTGGTCTGCACCAGGGAGTTTGATCTCTACGTACGCTTCGTCACGGATCTGACGCAGCCAGGTTTGTAGCTCTTCGTCGTATTTGCGGTTACGCAGTACGGTCATGGCTTGCTGCTCGCGGGCCTGCTCGGTGCTGTCGGTGGCGCGACGGCCAAGGACTTCCAGAACGTGCCAGCCATATTGAGTCTGGAATGGCTTGGACAGCTGACCTTGTGGAGTCTTGGCCATCACTTCGCGGAATTCCGGAACCAGTACGTTCGGGTCGATCCAGTTCAGGTCGCCGCCGTTGAGCGCCGAACCCGGGTCTTCGGAGTAGCTTTTTGCCAGAGTGGCGAAATCTTCACCGGCCAGAATGCGCTCGTACAAGGATTGAACCAGAGCCTTGGTCTTCGCTTCATCGCGAATCGGGCTTGGTTTCACCAGAATGTGACGTACATGCACTTCGTCGCGCATCTGCGCTTCGCCACCACGTTTGGCCAGCAGCTTGAGGATGATGAAACCACCCGGCGTGCGTGCAGGTTGGGTGATGTCGCCAACAGCCATGCTGCTCAACTCGCGGTCGAACGGCGGTGGCAGTTGCGCGGCTTTACGCCAGCCCATGTCGCCGCCTTCCAGCGCGTTGTCGCTGCCCGACTTGGCCACGGCCATCTGGCCGAAGTCAGCGCCTTGCTTGAGTTGCTGGTAAACCTCCATGGCCTGACGGGCAGCACTCTGAATCGCATCAGAGTTGGCGCTTTCCGGCGTCGGGATCAGGATGTTGGCCAGGTGCAGCTCTTCGGACAGTTGCATTTTGCCCAGATCGGAAGCGAGGAAGTTCTTCACTTCCTGCTCGGAGACTTGAATGCGCTCCGCCACCCGACGCTGACGTACACGGCTGATGATCATTTCGCGCTTGATCTGATCACGGGCGTCGTCGTAGGACAAACCGTCGCGAGCCAGAGCGGCACGGAACTGCTCAACCGACATGTTGTTGCGCTGGGCGATGGTGCCGACCGCCTGGTTCAGTTCTTCATCGGTGATGCGGATGCCGGAACGTTCGCCGATCTGCAATTGCAGGTTTTCGACGATCAGGCGCTCAAGCACCTGTTGATCCAGTACGCCAGGAGGCGGCAAGCCGCCGCCACGCTTGGCGATGGTCTGCTGCACTTCGTGGACGCGCTGGTCCAGTTGGCTCTGCATGACCACATCGTTGTCGACGATCGCTACTACTTTATCGATGGACTGTACTGCGGCGTTGGCCGCAGTACCCAGGAACAGCGCGCCCAGCATCAGCGGGCGCAGACAATCAGAAAGCTTGGTCTTCACGTTCACGATAACCTTGAATGCCTTTGTCGAGGAAGCTCTCTACCTTGGCGCCGGTCAGGCCGCCGAGTCCCTTCAGAACAATTTGGAGGAAGACGCCATGGTCGCCTTTTTCGTTTTGCGGAGCTTCCTGGCTGAACTCGTCATAGGAAACCCAGTAACGGTTGATCAGGCGCAGTTTCCAGCAGCAGTTGTCGTACTCGAAACCACCGAAGGCTTCCAGCGTACGGTTGCGGTTGTAGTCGTACTGCCAGCGGCTGATCGCGTTCCACTGCGGAACGATCGGCCAGATGACCGAGAAGTCATGCTGCTGGATCTTGTAGTAGTCCTTCACGTAGCCAGGTTGGCCAGGAGTGCCATAGTCACCACCACCCACCGACCATTTACCGGTGTTCTGGTCGTAACGAACCTGGTCGTTGCGATAGCGATAGCCGGCGTTGATAACCTTGTTCGGGTTGTCTTCAGGCTGGTAGTGGAACATCGCACTGCCGGAACGTGGGCTGCGGCTGTCCGGATCCCAGTTGTAGTCGGCCGTGGTGCGCCAGTCGCGGTTCCAGCGGTATTCGTATTCCAGTGCGTATGGCGAAACATCGGACTGGGCATCTTTGCGATCCTTGAACGCGATGCCTGGCAGTTGTACTTCACGATCCTTGAAGTAGTAAGCCTGACCGACGCTGATGCGTTGACGCTCGAAACCGTTGTCTTCGATCCAGCGGCTGGTTACACCCAGCGACAGTTTGTTCTCATCGCCGACACGGTCGGCGCCGGAGAAGCGGTTGTCACGGAACAGCGAGGCGTAGTTGAAGGTGTATTCGCTGGTGTCGAATACTGGAATGTCTTCCTGATCGACCTTGGGTACATAGAGGTAGAACAGACGTGGTTCCAGGGTCTGGCGGTAGTTCTTGCCGAAGTACGACGTGTTGCGGTCGAAATACAGGCCGCTGTCGATGCTGGCAATCGGTACGCCACGGTTCTGGCTGCTGTCGAATTCGCCGTTAAGTTTTTTCTGTTCGGCAGTCATCGCATCGATCTGCGATTTACCGGTGTTATCCAGGTCCAGCTGGTACTGGGTGTACTGGTACTTCAGCGACGGCTTCAGGAAGCCGTAAGTCCAGTTCATCGGCAGACTGACGCCCGGTTTCAGATTCAAACGGTCGCCATTGGCACGAGCCAGACCCGTAATGTTGTTGTCCAGGCGCGGTTCGGTTGTTACGCCGTCTTCCTGCACAAAAGTGCCACTTCTCAGATCACGGTCGAAACGGACTAGCTCCGTCTCATAATCGAAATTCAAGCCTTCAGGATGATACGGCAGCTGTCCATTGAAGGTGATCTGCGGCAGACGATCGTAAGGCGTGATGTTCGAAACGGTCGCCAGCTGATAGGCCTGAGCATTCAGGCGCGCTGTGTAGCTGTCACCACGATAGGTGATCGAACCCTGCTGATTGACGAAATCTTCGCTCTTGACGCCGATCTGATCGGTTTGCAGGTCCTGGAAGTAATACGGATCGCTGATCTTGGTGTAATCAACCTGGGTGAGCACACGGGAGTCGAGACCGCCCTTGTGCTGCCAGTTGTACATGTAGCGAGTCTCGCTGTAGTCGGACTGACGCTTGCGCTCATCGTCTTCGTCGTTCAAATACGCCGCACCAAACTGACCCTCACTCGACTTGGTCAGGTAACGGAATTCGCCTTCCACCAACATGCCACGCTTGCTCATGTAGCGCGGGTACAACGTGGCGTCGTAGTTCGGGGCCAGGTTGAAGTAGTACGGCGTGACCAGCATGAAGCCGGTGTCGCTGCCGCTGCCGATGGTCGGCGGCAGGAAGCCCGACTGACGACGGTCGTCGATCGGGAAGTAGATGTACGGCGTGTACAGAATCGGAATGTCTTTTACGCGCAGCGTCACGTTGGTCGCGGTGCCGAAACCGGTGGCCGGGTTCAGGGTGATGTTGTTGCCCTTGAGCTGCCAGGCGTTGCTGTTCGGTTCGCACGTGGTGTACGTGCCGTCCTTCAGACGGATGATCGCGTTTTCGGCACGCTTGGCGTACAGCGCGTTACCACGGATGCGCGATTTGTGCATCACGTATTCCGCGTTGTCGACCTTGGCTTCACCGGTGTCGAGCTGTACATCGGCGTGGTCGCCGACGATCAGCGCGCCGTTGTCGCGGATACGTACATCGCCATTGAGTTCGGCGCGGCTCTCGGCCTGATACAGGCTGGCCTCGTCGGATTCGACCTGCATGCTGCCCTGACGCAGGACCACATCACCGGCCAGCGTACCGACTTGATCATCGGTGTTATAGCGCGAGGCTTTTGCGCCGATAAAGGTCGGAGCATCGCTTTTATTCGTCTTGTCATTCATGCCAGGACGAATCGGTTCGATATAGGCACCAGAGCAGTAAGGCCCGGTCTCGGCCAGTTGAGCGGCGGTGAGCTTCTCGCGCGGAACCCAGTCGAGGTGACTGAAGTCTTCGCTACGGGATTTCAAACCGCGGCCCTTGGCTTCGGTGACCAGCGCCGTTTTAGGAGCTGTGTCTGCACCCGAACCGTTCTCGGTCGCCGCTTCGCCGCTAGCGCTGACGGCACTGCCGTCATGCACCGGACGCGGTGGCAACGCAGCAGCGGTTGATTTGGGCGCACAGGCCCAACCACCCGAAGCCGAGACGGAGCAGTCATACTGCTCGGCGGCAACAACGAATTGACTGGCCAGAGGTTGCATAGCCAGCAGACTGCCGGTTACCAACAACGGAAATTTTTTACGAAACGCGGGGGATTTCAATGCCATCTTATTAGTCCGGGCTTCCTGCGTGCCATCTGCCCGCGGTGTGGGCCGCACGCCTCTCGATGGTCTGAAAAAGATGCTGGATAATAAAGCATGACCCGCTTGACGGCTAGCGCCGTCGGAGACCCTTGCAATGCCTGACCAAGATGTACGCTTGCAACACCTGAAAGTTTGGCTCGATGAGCAGTTGGCAATCCTGTTTGCAGATCAGGGCTGGGGCACCGTGCCCCCGGCCACGTTGACTGCGGCCAGCAGCGACGCGAGTTTCCGCCGTTACTTCCGCTGGGAAGGCGAGGGTCGCAGCTTCGTCGTGATGGACGCTCCGCCACCCCAGGAAAACTGCAAACCGTTCGTGGATATCGCGTTTTTGCTGGCGAAATCCGGAATTAATGTGCCGAAAATTTATGCCGAGGACCTTGAGCGCGGATTTCTTTTGCTCAATGACCTGGGCAACAAGACCTATCTTGACGTGATCGATGGCGAAAATGCCGACGCATTGTTCGCCGATGCCCTGCAAGCGCTGCTGGCTTTTCAGCAGTTGCCGATGGTCGCACCGTTGCCAGGTTACGACGTTGCCTTGCTGCGCCGAGAGCTGGAACTGTTCCCCGAGTGGTACGTGAAGCGTGAACTCGGTATCGAATTCGACTCGGCCCAGCAACAACAGTGGCAGCAGGTCAGCGACCTGCTGATCGACAGCGCACTCGCTCAACCCAAAGTGCTGGTGCACCGCGACTACATGCCGCGCAACCTGATGCTCAGCGAACCGAATCCCGGCGTGCTGGATTTCCAGGACGCAGTCTACGGCCCGGTGACCTACGACGTGACTTGCCTGTTCAAGGACGCGTTCCTCAGCTGGCCCGAAGAACGTGTGCGCGGCTGGCTGGAAAAATACTGGCAGCAAGCCTCGGCGCTGAACATTCCAGTGCAGCCGGATTTCGAAGACTTCCTGCGCGCCAGCGATCTGATGGGCGTGCAGCGTCATCTGAAAGTCATCGGGATCTTCGCGCGCATTTGCCACCGCGACGGCAAGCCGCGTTATCTGGCCGACGTGCCACGTTTCTTCTCCTATATAGAAGCGGTGATTGCGCGTCGTCCTGAACTGGCGGAACTGCAAGCGCTGTTCACCAGCCTGCGGGGTGGAGCAACAGCATGAAGGCAATGATTCTGGCGGCGGGCAAAGGCGAGCGCATGCGCCCGCTGACCCTGACCACGCCGAAACCGCTGGTACGTGCGGGTGGCGTGCCCTTGATCGAATATCACCTGCGCGCCCTCGCGGCCGCCGGATTCAACGAGATCGTGATCAACCACGCCTGGCTCGGTCAGCAGATCGAGGATTATCTGGGTGACGGTTCGCAGTTTGGCGTGAGCATTCAGTACTCACCGGAAGGCGAACCACTGGAAACCGGCGGCGGGATTTTCCGTGCCTTGCCGTTGCTCGGTGACGATGCCTTTCTTGTGGTCAATGGCGATATCTGGACCGATTACGACTTCAGCGTCCTGCACCAGCCGATCAACGGACTCGCGCATCTGGTACTGGCCGACAACCCGGCGCATCACCCGAGCGGTGATTTCACTTTGCTCGACGGTCAGGTAATCGACGGCCAGCCGGACGCGGAAACCCTGACCTACAGCGGCATCGCCGTGTTGCATCCACAGCTGTTCGACGGCTGCACTGACGGCGCCTTCAAACTGGCACCACTGTTGCGCAACGCCATGGCAGCTGGCGAAGTCACGGGCGAGCGTCTGAAAGGTCACTGGGTGGACGTCGGCACGCACGAGCGTCTGGCCGAAGCTGAAGCATTGATAGAAGCGAGTCGCTGACATGTTGTGGCCAGGGACTCTGATTGGAGCCGGAGCGGGTTTTGCGATTGCCAGCATTCCGGGGGCCATGCTGGGGGCATTGTTGGGGCAGGCGCTGGATCGGCGCCTGAACCTGCAAAGCTTTGGGCATCTGCGGGAAAAGCTCGGCGGTCGGCCGATGTTGCGCAACGACGAGCTGCTGTTTGTGTTGCTCGGGCGTCTGGCCAAAAGTGACGGGCGGGTTACCGACGGGCATATCCAGCAGGCGCGTAACGAGATGCGTGCGCTGGAGATGAGTGAGCCAGCGACGCGACGCGCCATTGCGGCGTTCAACCGTGGCAAGTCTGGAAATGACAATCTGCGCGGTTATCTGCGGCGCTTGAGCGCTCAGCCCCATGCGGCCGAAGGTGTCTTGCGGGCGTGTTGGCGGATGGTCTGGGCCGATGGCCGCGCGGGCGTCAGCGAGCGTGAGTTGTTGGCGCAATGGGGCAAGTGGCTCGGCTGGACGACGCATCAGGTGCAGGCGCTGGCCAGTGATTACGAACCGGGCAAGCGTCCGATCGTCAGTGCTGCGGTGAGCTATCAGGAGGCGATGCGTTTATTGGGCGTGTCGGCGTCCAGTGAACCGGCGCAGATCAAACGGGCCTATCGGCGCCTGCTCAGTCGTCATCACCCGGACAAGATTGCCGGTACGGGAGCGACGCCAGCGCAGGTGCGTGAAGCGACCGAGAAAACCCGGGAGCTGCACACTGCCTACACGTTGATTCGTGAACGGCGGGATTTTCGCTAACCGTTAGATGTGTATCGTCTGCGCTGGCCTCTTCGCGAGCAGGCTCGCTCCCACAATGGATTGTGTGCGCAGATCCAATGTGGGAGCGAGCCTGCTCGCGAAGGGGGCGACGCGGTTTGTCGGTCAGTCTGTGTTCTGTGGACTCAACCAGCCACGCACCCGACGGAACAACTGTTCCTGCTCAGCCTTGTTGTCCGGCAAAGCCTTCAGCGCAACCTGGCTGAACGCCGACGTCTTCAAACGCTTGCTCGCCTGCATGCGCTCCAGTGCGGCGTTGCGATCCAGCGGTTTGTCCATATAGAAGATATCCGCCGTTGGCAGCTTCAGTGTCGGCGTCAGCTCGGCCAGTGGCGGCTTGGCTTTGGCTGGCATCTGCGCATCGACCATGACGAACTTCTCTACCTGCGCCGTTTGTTTCTCGCTCAGGTATCGTGCGGCCCAATAGGCGCCAGTGCCGTGTCCGAGCACGACAATGCTGCGTGCGCTCTGCTGCTCGGCGTAGGCAACCGCGGCGTCGATGCGCGCAAAGATTCGTTCGGCGTCTGCCTTGGATTGTTCTTCAGTGGTTTCGGCGACCACTTGATCCGCCACCTCGGCTTCGCCGCCGGCGGCTTGCTCGATCGGCTGCGCGGTGGTGGCGTCCTTGCTGCCTGACTCCGGCGCTTTCGGCGCAGCCGGCGCTGCAACCACGCGCGGTGCGATGGCGTCGCTTTGCAGGTCGGGCAGGGTGATACTCAGGCTGCTCCACTTTGCATCGGGCAATTTGTGCCGCAATGGACCGACTGCCTGCGGCCAGTCAGCCGTTTCGCCGGCGCCGGGGATGATGATCACCGCGCCTTTCGGTTCGGCGGTGTTGGCCGGTTTCCACAGGGCGAGGAAGGTGTCGGTGCCGGCCTGCAACTGTTGCTGTTCTTGCGCCGGGACTTTACGTTCCAGTGCGGCGGCCTCTTCCTGACTACGCTCAAGCAGTGGCTGGCGTTCGGCCGGTTGTTCTTCTGCCGGTTTTTCCGCCGCAGGGGCGGGGTCGGCGGCGTTGACGGAAAACGCACAAGGCAGGAGCAGCGACAGGCACAATGCTGGCATTGCCAGGCGGTAGACAGAGGGCATCGGTTATTCCAGGCCAGAAAGTATCCCGGCAGCCTAATGGGTTGGTCAGAATTTGTCAGTGTATGAGACTTCAATGAAGCGATTTTGCTGCCTGTGGGTTATCGGCTGTTTATGGGTTCCCTTGATGGGCTGGGCGGCGCCTGCGCTGCCGTCACATCTCGCACAGTTGTCGGCGAGCCAGCAGCAATGGCTGGCACAACACAATGAATTGCGCGTCGGTCTGGTGTTGCAAGCGCCCTATGCGCAATACGATCGGCGTTTGCAGCGGCTGTCCGGGGCCAACGTCGAGCTGATGAAGTTGTTGGCCAGGACGCTCAATGTCGAATTGAGCTGGCGCAATTTTCAGGATCTCGCACAACTGGAAACCGCCGTGCGTGAGGGCGAGATCGATATCGCTCCGGGCTTGAGTCAAACCCCGAGTGCATTGCGTCTATGGCAGTTCTCCGATCCCTACATGCGCGTGCCGCAACTGGTGGTCAGTGAGCAGAAGGCCAGTGGCGTGGTCGATCTGGAAAAACTCGACAGCCAGGTCCGTGTCGCCGTGCGCATGCCCAGCTCCACCGCGGACTATCTGCGCAGCAACTATCCACACCTGAACCTGCAAGGCGTGCCGCTGGAGCGTCAAGCCTTGCAGTTGCTGCTGAGTCAGCAGGCCGCCTACGCCGTGGTCGATGAGGCGCAACTCGGACGTTTGTCTGTCGAGCCGGAGTTCGCCGAGCTGGTGGTGGTCGGCGATATCGGCCTGCCGCAACTGCTGCGCGTCGGCTCGCGCCGCGATTGGCCGGAGCTGGCCGGCATCGTGCAAAGTGCCTTGCGCGCGATCCCGGCCAAGGATCTGGAGCAATTGCACAACCAATGGCTGCAACCGAAATACCCGCGACTGTCGGAGTCGCCCGGCTTCTGGCAGAACCTCAGTCTGTTGTTTGCGGTGATGCTGTTCAGTTGTGTCGCGATCGTGTTCTGGCAACGCCGCCAACAGCACAGCCTTGAGCAGCGATTACTGGCTGCCCGGGAAGACATCGCCTTGCGCGCGGCCAGCGAAGAAGCGCTGCGGTTGACGCAGTTCTCCATCGATCAAAGTACCGTCGGTATCCTCTGGGTCAACTGGGACAGCCATGTGCGCTACGCCAATCGCGCGGCGGAAATCATGCTCGGCTATCCCTCCGGCGGACTGATCGAACGGCCATTGATCGACTTCGAGCCGGGGCTGCACATGGACCGCTGGCTCAATCTGTGGAAGCGCGCGCGGGCCAGCGAAGAAGGGCCGCTGAGTTTCGAAACCAGTTGCGTGCGCGCCGACGGCAGTGTTCTGCCTGCTGACGTGTCACTGAGTTTTCTGCGCTTTCGCGACAGCGAATACCTGGTGGTTTACCTCACCGATGTGACCGAGCGTCGACGCGCATTGGCGGCGTTGCAGGAAAGCGAGGCGCGTCTGCAAGGTATCGCCGCCAACGTGCCGGGGCTGGTGTTCCGGCTGGAGCGGGCGCCGGTGACCGGGCAGATCGACTTTGCCTACATCAGCGAGGGCAGTGAAACGCTGGTCGGTTACGCCCCGGCTGCTATTGCCCATCGCGACATGGGCTTGCGCAGCCTGGTGCATCCCGACGATAAGGCGAGTTATCACCGCACTCAGGATCAGGCGCTGGACACCGACAGTGACTGGTCATGGCAGGGCCGGATCCTCACGCGTCAGGGCGAGCAGCGCTGGGCCGAGATCAAGGCGATCACCCGGCAACTGGAGGATGGCGCTTACGTCTGGGACGGCATCGTCTGGGACATCTCCGAGAGCAAGCGTATCGAACTGGAGCTGGCGGCCTCCCGTGAGCAACTGCGCGAACTGTCGGCGCACCTTGAAAGCGTGCGCGAAGAAGAAAAGGCGCGAATTGCCCGTGAGGTTCACGATGAGCTGGGGCAAATGTTGACGGTGCTGAAACTGGAAACTTCGATGTGCGAATTGGCCTACGCGCAACTCGATCCCGGTCTGAACGAACGGTTGAACAGCATGAAACGCCTGATTGCCCAGTTGTTTCAATTGGTGCGCGATGTGGCGACGGCGCTGCGCCCGCCGATTCTCGATGCCGGGATTGCCTCGGCGATCGAGTGGCAAGCGCGGCGCTTCGAGGCGCGTACGCAGATCCCGTGTCTGGTGCAGGTGCCGGACAATCTGCCGGCGCTCAGTGATGCCAAGGCAATTGGTCTGTTCCGGATTCTGCAGGAAGCGCTGACCAATGTGATGCGCCATGCCCAGGCGCATACTGTGGAACTGACGCTGGCGCTTGCGGGCGACGAATTGTGTCTGACGGTCAGTGATGATGGCGTAGGATTTGTCCCCGCTGCCGGTCGGCCGACTTCGTTTGGTCTGGTGGGCATGCGCGAGCGGGTGCTGATCATGGGCGGGCGGTTGACGCTGGAGAGTGAGCCGGGGGAGGGCACCAGCCTTAAAGTGTGGGTGCCGGTAGATCGCTGAAACATCGCAGCCTTCGGCAGCTCCTGCATTGATCGCGTTCCCCTGTAGGAGCTGCCGAAGGCTGCGATCTTTTGCTCTTAAAACAACAACCGAGGAGAGTGCAAGTGATCCGTGTACTGGTAGCCGAAGACCACACCATCGTTCGCGAAGGCATCAAGCAGTTGATCGGCCTCGCCAAGGATCTGCAAGTGGTGGGCGAGGCGAGCAATGGTGAGCAATTGCTCGAGACCCTGCGCAATGTGCCATGCGAAGTGGTGCTGCTCGACATCTCCATGCCCGGGGTCAATGGTCTTGAGGCGATCCCGCGAATCCGGGCGTTGAACAATCCACCGGCGATCCTGGTGCTGTCGATGCACGACGAAGCGCAGATGGCCGCGCGGGCGCTGAAGGTCGGCGCGGCCGGGTATGCGACCAAGGACAGTGATCCGGCGCTGTTGCTCACGGCCATTCGCAAAGTCGCGGCGGGTGGGCGATACATTGATCCGGATCTGGCCGATCGCATGGTCTTCGAAGTCGGCCTGACCGATGCTCGGCCGCTGCATTCGTTGCTGTCCGAGCGCGAGTTCTCGGTGTTCGAGCGCCTGGCCCAGGGCGCCAACGTCAACGACATCGCCCAGCAACTGGCCCTGAGCAGCAAAACCATCAGCACTCACAAGGCGCGGCTGATGCAGAAGCTCAACATCACCTCGCTGGCCGAACTGGTCAAATACGCGATGGAACACAAACTCCTTTAAGCAGCACTGTTCCCCCTGTGGGAGCGAGCAGGCTCGCTCCCACAAGGGATCTGCTTTGGATCCGGATTGTGCGCATATCCCTAAGCGACACGCGTTTTTGCCATTGCTTGTGGCTCGCAGCTTGTCGCTTGTCACTGCCTTATCCATTAGCGCCATCCTTGTAGGGCAATCCCTACCCCCAACCTTCCATCCGGCTGAGGCGATTCTCTCCTGCGCCCCGATTTGCGCGGCTGTCAGCAGCCACTAGGCTTAACCCACAAGCAGTCATCAACAACAAAGGTGTGGGTATGAGCCAGGTCGAAACAAACGCAGGGGCCAGCGATGTGCTGGTCAGCTTTCGTGGAGTGCAGAAGAGCTACGACGGCGAGAACCTGATCGTCAAAGACCTCAACCTGGACATTCGCAAAGGCGAATTCCTCACCCTGCTCGGGCCGTCCGGTTCCGGCAAGACCACCAGCCTGATGATGCTTGCCGGTTTCGAAACACCGACCGCTGGCGAGATTCTGCTGGCCGGGCGCTCTATCAATAACGTGCCGCCGCACAAGCGCGACATCGGCATGGTGTTCCAGAACTACGCGCTGTTCCCGCACATGACTGTCGCGGAAAACCTCGCATTCCCGCTGACCGTGCGTGGGCTGAACAAAAGTGATGTCAGCGACCGCGTGAAGAAAGTCCTCAGCATGGTTCAGCTCGACGCGTTTGCCTCGCGCTACCCGGCGCAGTTGTCCGGCGGTCAGCAACAGCGTGTGGCCTTGGCCCGCGCGCTGGTGTTCGAACCGCAACTGGTGCTGATGGACGAACCCCTCGGCGCCCTCGACAAGCAACTGCGTGAACACATGCAGATGGAAATCAAACACCTGCACCAGCGCCTCGGCGTGACCGTGGTCTACGTGACCCACGATCAGGGTGAAGCACTGACCATGTCCGACCGCGTGGCGGTATTCCATCAAGGCGAAATCCAGCAAATCGCGCCTCCACGCACCCTTTACGAAGAGCCGAAAAACACCTTCGTTGCCAATTTCATCGGTGAGAACAACCGTCTCAACGGCCGCTTGCTCAGCCAGAGCGGCGAGCGCTGCGTGGTCGAGTTGGGCCGTGGCGAAAAGGTCGAGGCGCTGGCGGTCAACGTCGGCCAGACCGGCGAACCGGTGACCCTGTCGATCCGTCCGGAGCGCGTCAGCCTCAACGGCTCGAGCGATCAATGTGTCAACCGCTTCTCAGGGAGGGTGGCGGAATTCATCTATCTGGGCGACCACGTCCGGGTGCGCCTGGAAGTCTGTGGCAAGACCGACTTCTTCGTGAAACAACCGATTGCCGAGCTCGATCCAGCGCTCGCGGTCGGGGACGTGGTTCCGCTTGGCTGGCAGATCGAGCACGTGCGCGCGCTTGATCCTCTTCTAGAGGCGAACTGATCGCCCCGGCAATACCAACACCAACCCTGCACGTGGAGAGAACAATAAATGTTGAGATCCCTGAAGTTCACCGCCCTGACCCTGGGCCTGATGGGTGCGGCCAGCGCGATGGCGGCTGGCCCGGATTTGACCGTGGTGTCGTTTGGCGGGGCGAACAAGGCGGCGCAAGTCAAAGCCTTCTATGCACCGTGGGAAGCAGCGGGCAACGGCAAGATCGTCGCTGGCGAATACAACGGCGAAATGGCCAAGGTCAAAGCCATGGTCGATACCAAGAGCGTGTCGTGGGACTTGGTCGAAGTTGAATCGCCAGAGCTGTCCCGTGGTTGCGACGAAGACATGTTCGAACAACTCGATCCGGCACTGTTCGGCAAGACTGAAGACTACGTCAAAGGCGCGATCCAGCCGTGCGGCGTGGGCTTTTTCGTCTGGTCGACCGTACTGGCTTACAACGCCGACAAGCTGAAAACCGCGCCAACCAGTTGGGCGGATTTCTGGGACACCAAGAAATTCCCGGGCAAACGTGGTCTGCGCAAAGGCGCCAAGTACACCCTCGAATTCGCTTTGATGGCCGACGGTGTGGCGCCGAAAGACGTTTACAAAGTGCTCGCCGGCAAGGACGGTCAGGACCGTGCGTTCAAGAAACTCGATGAGCTGAAACCAAGCATTCAATGGTGGGAAGCCGGCGCGCAACCGCCGCAATACCTCGCTTCCGGTGACGTGGTGATGAGCTCGGCCTACAACGGTCGCATCGCGGCGGTGCAGAAAGAATCCAACCTGAAAGTGGTGTGGAACGGCGGCATCTACGACTTCGACGCCTGGGCCATCCCGAAAGGTCTGGACGCCAAGCGCGCGGAAGCGGCGAAGAAGTTCATCGCCTTCTCGGTACAGCCACAGCAGCAGAAGACCTACTCGGAAAACATCGCCTACGGCCCGGCCAACACCCAAGCCGTACCGCTGTTGGCCAAGGATGTTCTGAAAGACATGCCGACCACCCCGGAAAACATCGCCAACCAGGTGCAGATCGATGTCAGCTTCTGGGCTGACAACGGCGAGCAACTGGAGCAGCGCTTCAACTCCTGGGCTGCGAAGTAATCCTTCGTCTGTAGGAGCTGCCGAAGGCTGCGATCTTTTGATTTGCCTTTCAAGATCAACAGATCGCAGCCTCGTTGCACTCGACAGCTCCTACAGGGGTGGTGTGATTTTTGAGTGTTGATGTAATGCGGCATCACAGTGCGTGATGCCGCCCATCCAGAGATTTGCGGAGTACGTCATGGCCATCGCCGTTCCCCTGAACGAGGTCAACAGCCCCACCTTGAAGCAGAAGCTCAAGCACGCCGAGCGGGTCAACCGCTGGAAGGCGCAGGCGCTGATTGCGCCGCTGGTGCTGTTTCTGTTGCTGGTGTTTCTGGTGCCGATCGTGGCGCTGCTCTACAAAAGCGTCGGCAACCCCGAAGTGGTCGGCGGCATGCCGCGCACCGTGGCGGCCATCGCCAGTTGGGACGGCCGTGGCCTGCCCGCTGAACCGGTCTACAAAGCTGCCGGCGAAGACCTCGCCGAAGCGCGCAAAAACCAGACGCTGGGCGATCTGTCCAAGCGCTTGAACATGGAGCTGGCCGGCTATCGCAGCCTGCTGACCAAAACCGCCCGGGCGCTGCCGTTCGCCAGCGAACCGGCCTCCTATAAAGAAGCACTGGAAGGCCTCGACGAGCGTTGGGGCGATCCGGCCTACTGGCAAGCGGTGAAACGCAACACCAGCAGCATCACCCCGTATTACCTGTTGGCGGCAGTCGACCATCGCATCGACGACCTCGGCGAAATCGCTCCGGCCACCCCCGATCAGGCGATCTACCTCGACATCTTCGCCCGCACCTTCTGGATGGGTCTGGTCATCACCGTGATCTGCCTGCTGCTCGCGTATCCACTGGCTTACCTGCTGGCGAACCTGCCATCGCGGCAAAGCAACCTGCTGATGATTCTGGTGCTGCTGCCGTTCTGGACTTCGATTCTGGTACGCGTCGCGGCGTGGATCGTGTTGCTGCAATCGGGCGGGCTGATCAACAGCGCGCTGATGGCGATGGGCATCATCGATAAACCGCTGGAACTGGTGTTCAACCGCACCGGCGTGTACATCTCGATGGTGCACATCCTGCTGCCGTTCATGATCCTGCCGATCTACAGCGTGATGAAAGGCATCTCGCCGACCTACATGCGCGCGGCGATTTCTCTCGGCTGCCATCCGTTTGCAAGTTTCTGGCGGGTGTACTTCCCGCAGACCTATGCCGGTGTCGGCGCCGGTTGCCTGTTGGTGTTCATCCTCGCCATCGGCTACTACATCACCCCGGCGCTGCTCGGCAGCCCGAACGATCAAATGGTCAGCTACTTCGTCGCTTTCTACACCAACACCAGCATCAACTGGGGCATGGCCACCGCGCTGGGCGGGCTGTTGCTGCTGGCGACCGTGGTGCTTTATCTGATTTACAGCTGGCTGGTCGGCGCCAGTCGCCTGCGCCTGAGCTAAGGGGAATTCGAAATGCTGAGTCCTTACATGTCGCCCATCGAACGGGTGTGGTTCTACAGCCTGCGGATTCTCTGCGGCCTGATTCTGTTGTTCCTGATTCTGCCGGTACTGGTGATCGTGCCGCTGTCGTTCAACTCGGGCAGTTTTCTGGTCTATCCGCTGCAAGGCTTTTCGCTGCAGTGGTATCACGACTTTTTCGCTTCGGCGGAATGGATGCGCGCGCTGAAGAACAGCATCATCGTCGCCCCGGCGGCGACGGTGCTGGCGATGATTTTCGGTACGCTGGCGGCGATCGGCCTGACCCGTGGCGACTTCCCCGGCAAATCCTTGGTGATGGCGTTGGTGATTTCGCCGATGGTGGTGCCGGTGGTGATCATCGGCGTGGCGAGTTATCTGTTCTTCGCGCCGTTGGGTTTGGGTAACAGCTTCTTCTCGCTGATTGTCGTGCACGCGGTACTGGGCGTGCCGTTTGTGATCATCACGGTGTCGGCGACGTTGCAGGGGTTTAACCACAATCTGGTGCGTGCGGCGGCGAGTCTTGGCGCATCGCCACTGACGGCGTTCCGCCGGGTGACCTTGCCGCTGATTGCGCCGGGGGTGATTTCCGGGGCGCTGTTTGCCTTTGCGACTTCGTTTGATGAGGTGGTGGTGACGCTGTTTCTCGCCGGGCCTGAGCAGGCGACGTTGCCTCGGCAGATGTTTAGCGGGATTCGCGAGAACTTGAGTCCGACGATTGCGGCTGCCGCCACGTTGCTGATCGCCTTTTCCGTCATCCTGCTGCTGACCCTGGAATGGCTGCGCGGGCGTAGCGAAAAACTACGTACCGCCCAGGTTTAACGGCCAGATCAAAAGCCACCCCCTCACCCCAGCCCTCTCCCCCAGGGGGGGCGAGGGGGAAGGGAGCAGATCGTTGTGCTTTTCATAGTTTGTATTCGACTCGGTATCGCAAGTCGGTGCGCCTCTCCCATCCACCTCGGTCAGTCTTTTTACCTTCAGGGGAACGGGAGCAGATCTTTATGGTTTTCAAAACCTGAGTTCGACTAGGTAATTCAGGTCGGTGTATTGCGAGAGTACAACTCGGTCAGTCCCCTCTCCCTCGGGGAGAGGGCTAGGGTGAGGGGCTCTTGCTCTTGCCCTCAATGGGTCATTCACCACCTGAATAGCAGACAACCCCAAATCCCCAGCTAATCTTGTGCCCAGCTCCCACATCTATAAGAGGCTGCGCACGATGAGTCTGTCCCAGTTCAAAATCGCTCATAAACTGATCACCGGCGCCGCCGCCATCGAACAACTGGCCGCTGAGCTCACGCGTCTGGATATCGACAACCCACTGATCGTCACCGACGCCGCGCTGGTCAAATCCGGCACCGTGGAGCTGGCGCTGGTGCAACTCGGTGGGCGCGACTACGAGATTTTCGACCGCGTGCTGCCCGACCCGGAAATCGCCATCGTCGAAGACTGCATGCGCGTTTACCGCGAAGGCGGGCATGACGGCTTGATCGGCCTCGGTGGCGGCAGTGCCATCGACATTGCCAAAAGTGTTGCCGCGTACGCCGGTTATCACGGTGCGCTGGAAGACCTGTTCGGTGTCGACCAAGTGCCACGCAAGGGCCCGCCGCTGATCGCCATCCCGACCACCGCCGGCACCGGTTCGGAAGTGACCAATGTCGCCATCCTTTCCGACAAAGTCGCGCAACTGAAGAAAGGCATCGTCAGCGACTTTCTATTACCGGACGTGGCGCTGGTCAGTCCGCAGATGACCCTGACCTGTCCGCGCAGCGTCACTGCCGCCAGTGGCGTCGACGCGTTGGTGCACGCCATCGAATCCTATCTGTCGGTGAATGCCTCGCCGATCACCGACTCTTTGGCCCTCGGCGCCATCAAGCTGATCGCCAAGGCTCTGCCCAAAGCCTATGCCAACGGTGCCAACCTGCAGGCCCGCGAAGACATGGCCACCGCCAGCCTGATGGCCGGCATGGCATTCGGCAATGCCGGGGTCGGCGCGGTGCATGCGCTGGCGTATCCGCTGGGCGGGCGATTCAACATTGCCCATGGCGTCAGCAATGCCTTGCTGCTGCCGTATGTCATGACCTGGAACAAGATGGCCTGCGTCGAACGCATGCAGGATGTTGCCGAAGCCATGGGGGTGAAGACTGCTCATCTGAGCGCAGCCGAAGCGGCAGACAAAGCCGTGCAGGCGATGACCGATTTGTGCGCGGCGGTGGAAATTCCGGCCGGCCTGCGCAGTTTCGGTGTCCCGGAAGAAGCGATCCCGGCGATGGCCGTAGAGGCGGCGGGCATTGAGCGGTTGATGCGCAACAACCCGCGCAAACTCAGCGCTGTCGACATCGAGAAGATTTATCGCGCGGCGTATTGAGTCAGCGCCGCTCATCCGTCATGGCATAACCCAATCATCGCGGTCACGGTGCGCGCTTGGAAACTTGAGGTATACAATGCGCGCCATCGTGATTTAGCTCAGAAAAGGTGCGTCATGCAGCCCTTCGTAATTGCTCCGTCGATTCTCTCCGCCGACTTCGCCCGCCTTGGCGAGGAAGTAGACAACGTTCTCGCCGCGGGCGCCGACTTCGTCCACTTCGACGTCATGGACAACCACTACGTGCCAAACCTGACCATCGGTCCGATGGTCTGCGCGGCATTGCGCAAGTACGGCGTCACCGCGCCGATCGATGCGCACCTGATGGTCAGCCCGGTGGATCGTATCGTTGGCGACTTCATCGAAGCCGGCGCGACTTACATCACTTTCCACCCGGAAGCCACGCTGCACGTTGATCGTTCGCTGCAACTGATCCGTGAAGGCGGCTGCAAATCCGGTCTGGTGTTCAACCCGGCGACGCCGCTGGACGTGCTCAAGTACGTGATCGACAAGGTCGACATGGTCTTGCTGATGAGCGTCAACCCGGGCTTCGGCGGGCAGAAGTTCATTCCCGGCACCCTCGACAAATTGCGCGAAGCGCGGGCGATCATCGATGCCTCGGGCCGCGACATCCGTCTGGAAATCGACGGTGGCGTCAACGTCAACAACATCCGCGAAATCGCCGCTGCTGGCGCTGACACTTTTGTTGCCGGCTCGGCAATCTTCAACACGCCGAACTATCAGGAAGTCATCGACAAGATGCGTTCCGAACTGGCGCTGGCTCGCCCATGAGCGGTTTTGAGCAGCTGTTCCCGGGGAAACTGCCACGGCTGGTGATGTTCGATCTGGATGGCACACTGATCGACTCGGTTCCGGACCTGGCAGCCGCGGTGGACACCATGCTGCTCTCCCTCGGCCGTCAACCGGTGGGCATCGACTCGGTGCGCGAGTGGGTGGGCAACGGCGCGCCGGTCCTGGTGCGCCGCGCCTTGGCCGGTGGCATCGATCATTCGGCGGTCGATGACGTCGAAGCCGAGCACGCTCTGGAAGTATTCATGGACGCCTACGGTGCCAGCCATGAGCTGACCGTGGTCTATCCCGGCGTGCGCGAAACCCTCAAGTGGCTGCACAAGCAAGGCGTGGCCATGGCGCTGATCACCAACAAGCCGGAGCGTTTCGTCGCGCCGCTGCTCGATCAGATGAAGATCGGCCGCTATTTCAAGTGGATCATCGGTGGCGATACCTTGCCGCAGAAGAAGCCTGACCCAGCGGCGCTGTTCTTTGTGATGAAAATGGCCAGCATCCCGGCCTCGCAATCGCTGTTCGTCGGCGACTCACGCAGCGACGTGCTGGCGGCGAAAGCGGCGGGGGTCAAATGCGTGGCGCTGAGCTATGGCTACAACCACGGCCGACCGATTGCCGAAGAATCACCGGCGCTGGTCATCGACGATCTGCGCAAGCTAATTCCCGGTTGCCTCGGTTCGGCCGCTGAGATAACGTTGCCCGACGCTGCTCAATCCCATTCTGGAAACGCCATCGTGGTGGTCACTCGCAAACTCTGGATGAAAGTCATCAAGGCCCTGGCCCGCTGGCGTTGGCGCGCCTGACTTGTTCCTGGCCGGCCTGCCGGCGCGTTTGCATACCTGACTGATTTGCCCCTCACACCACGAGGCACCTTATGATCCGCGAAGAATTCCTGCGCTTGGCCGCTGAAGGCTACAACCGCATTCCGCTGGCCTGCGAAACCCTGGCCGACTTCGATACGCCGCTGTCGATCTACCTGAAACTGGCCGACCAGCCCAACTCCTACCTGCTCGAATCGGTACAGGGCGGCGAGAAATGGGGCCGTTACTCGATCATCGGCCTGCCGTGCCGCACGGTGCTGCGGGTTCACGACCATCACGTGAGCATTACCGTCGATGGCGTCGAGACCGAAAGCCACGACGTTGAAGACCCGCTGGCGTTCGTTGAAACCTTCAAGGCGCGCTACAACGTGCCGACCATCGCCGGTCTGCCGCGCTTCAATGGCGGTCTGGTCGGTTACTTCGGTTACGACTGTGTGCGCTATGTCGAGAAGCGCTTGGGCAAGTGCCCGAATCCGGATCCGTTGGGTGTGCCGGACATTCTGCTGATGGTTTCCGACGCCGTCGTGGTGTTCGACAACCTCGCCGGCAAGATGCACGCCATCGTGCTGGCCGACCCTGCGCAGGCGGATGCCTTCGAACAGGGTCAGGCGCAATTGCAGGCGTTGCTCGAGAAACTGCGCCAGCCGATCACTCCGCGCCGAGGCTTGGATTTCAGCAAGCAGCAAGCGACTGATCCGGTGTTCCGCTCCAGTTTCACCCAGAATGATTACGAAAAAGCCGTCGACATTATCAAGGAATACATTCTGGCCGGTGACTGCATGCAGGTCGTGCCGTCGCAGCGTATGTCGATCGACTTCAAGGCTGCGCCAATCGATCTCTACCGTGCGCTGCGTTGCTTCAACCCGACGCCGTACATGTACTTCTTCAACTTCGGCGACTTCCACGTCGTTGGCAGTTCGCCGGAAGTGCTGGTGCGGGTTGAAGACAATCTGATCACTGTGCGTCCGATTGCCGGTACTCGCCCACGTGGCGCAACCGAAGAAGCGGATCTGGCGCTGGAAGAAGACCTGCTGTCGGATGACAAGGAAATCGCTGAGCACTTGATGCTGATCGATCTCGGTCGTAACGATACGGGGCGCGTTTCGGAAATCGGCTCGGTGAAGCTCACGGAGAAAATGGTTATCGAGCGTTATTCCAACGTGATGCACATCGTCTCCAACGTCACCGGCCAGTTAAAACAAGGGCTGACGGCGATGGACGCACTGCGGGCGATTCTGCCGGCGGGCACCTTGTCGGGCGCGCCGAAGATTCGTGCGATGGAGATCATCGATGAATTGGAGCCGGTCAAGCGTGGTGTGTATGGCGGTGCGGTCGGTTACTTTGCCTGGAACGGCAACATGGACACCGCGATTGCCATTCGCACGGCGGTGATCAAGAACGGCGAGCTGCACGTGCAGGCCGGTGGCGGCATCGTCGCCGACTCGGTGCCGGCGCTGGAATGGGAAGAAACCCTGAACAAACGCCGCGCGATGTTCCGCGCCGTAGCCTTGGCCGAGCAAACCCCGGAAGCCTGACCAACACAAAACCTTGTGGGAGCGAGCCTGCTCGCGAAAGCGTTGTGTCAGCCAACATTAATGGCGACTGACCCACCCTCTTCGCGAGCAGGCTCGCTCCCACAGTTGGCTTTGCGTTCGGCCATAAAAAAGCGGCGCCTGTGAGAGCGCCGCTTTTTTTTGCCTGCGATTTAGAAGTCCAGAACGACCCCGACGTTAACGCCTTGCTGGGTAAAGTCATCATCCTTGCGCAGCGAGTAGCCGCCACGCAACGCCAGATCCGCCGTGAGTTTGTGGCTGACGCCCAGGCTCAAACGGTTCAAATGACTCTGCGGCGTGTAGCCCTCAAGTTTGAAGTCGTTGGCCGGCAAGGTATTGAGCGCGATGTTGACTTTCTGCACGTCGTCTTCGTACTCACGCTCGTGAGCGTACTCGCCGAATACCTGGGTTTGCGGGGTGATGTTGTACTTGCCCTGCAAGCCCAGCCCCAGGCGTTTCGAGTCGCGGGTCTGATCATCGAAGGTCAGCGCCGTGGCGCGGTTGCCCTTCTCTGAGTAGCCGTCGACATCGACGCTGGCGTAGTCGGCGCTGACGAATGGCGACAGGTGCCACTCGCTGCCCGGCTGGGCAATGTCGTAACCGACACGAGCGCTGAAGGCCCAAAGGCTGCCGTCAGTGTCGCCTTTCTCCGCGCCTTCGCTGGCGCCGAGATCGAACTTGCGCTTGAGGTTGTCGTAGTCGAGTTTGCCGCCGGTCAACGCTGCGTCAGCCCACCAGCGATTTTGCTGATATTGGGCAAATGCCGTGGCCATGTAGCTGTTGAGTTTGTAGTCGGAATCGTTATGCCCGGCCTCCAGATTCTGCCGGTAGAAACCGCCTGCCACGCCGACGCGCCAGGCTTCATTCAAGCGATAGCTGCCGCCGACGTTGAGGTTGTATCCGCTGCCATCGGCGCTGGCGCCGCTGCTTTGGCTGTCGACATCCAGATGCTGGCCGCCTGCCGAAACAAGGGCGCGCCATTGACCGACCGCTTGCCAGTTCTCCCAGTCTGCTTGCCATTGGTTGCGCAGTTCGTCCTGGTGCGCGCGCACGGTGGCGTTGGCCATTTCCGGCAACAGCGTCAGTTCCCAAGGCGCGGCGAGCAGGGAGTAGGCGTAATCGGAGATCAGTTTTTGCCCGGCCTCGGTCGGATGCACACCGTCGTTGTAGATCAGCTTGGTCGGATCCGGCGTTGCACTGTTGATCCCGTACCGGGCGTTCTCGGTGCAGCCGCTGCCACTGAAGCAGGTCGCGGTCAGGTTCTGGTCGGTCGCGAGACCAAAGCGTCCTGGATCGGCAAACACTTCTGAGAGCAGGACCGGAATATTCAACGGAATGACTTCGGCGTTGATGCCTTGCAGGCGTGTGACCAATTGACTGTTGAACTGAGTGGCGAGCTGGCTGCTGAAGGCTTGCAGCGGCGTACCGTTGATGGCCGGGGTCAGGCCCACATCCGGCAACAGCCAGACCATCACGTATTTGGCGCCGGCGGTTTGCAGGGTTTGTACGCTGTCGGCCAGTCGATCAGCGGCAGCGTTGGCTTGCGGCAGGCTGAGAATGCGACCCTGCAGGAAATCGTTACCGCCGCCGGAGATGTAATACAGCGCATTCGGGTCGGCGCGAAAGCCATTGGAGGGCAGGTAACCGGGGCGGGTGCGTTCGCCCGTGGCAGATTGCGTCGTGATCGAATCGAGGATCTGGTCGGTGCGATAACCGCCCACCGCCCAGTTGTTGCCGTCCGGCTGGCCGTTTTCGGCACGCACTGCGGAGCTGGAAGAGGCTGTCTGGTCTGCGGAAAACCCCAGGCGCCCGCCGAGTAGTTGCGTGGAATTTAACGAATACAGTTCACCGCTGCCATTCTGATAGATCGGCCCGGTCCGGTTGGTGTAACGCTCGGTGGAGCCGGCCGGGCCGCCGGTGTCGGTAAAGGTCCCGGCATCGTTCAGGCTGTCGCCGAAAACGATGAAATTCGAATAAGGATTGGGTGCAGCATTCGCTTGGGCGCAGGCCAGTGCGAGCAGGCAGCCAGCCAGCGGTACAAACAACGTCTGTTTGATCATGAGCAAGTCCGTTTATTTATTGTTGTAGGTGAACGAAACGACAGTACCAAAAACTCCCGGCGTTTTGCCATCGGTCGCGAATCCTCCCCCGGTTTTATCTCCCGCAGCCCCGGCCATATTGCACGCTCCGCCCAGCTAAGTTACTGTGCCGGAACGTATGAACGAGACCTTCCCCGTGTTGATCACCAGCAAACTTCTGGATCAAGTCATCAAGGCACACGCCCGCTGGCGTTGGCGCGCCTGAATCTTTTCTGCCGGCCCCGCCGGATCTGTATCGCTTTGCCTTCCTTGCCTGTTTGAAATGCCGCTGTGCCGACGCGTCCAACTGCGTCCGACATCGTGCAGCGCCCTGCGGGCAAGTGATCTGAAGGCTGTTTTCAAATCAGAATTCAAGAGGTTCGACACGCCATGTTGCTGATGATCGACAACTACGACTCCTTTACTTACAACGTTGTGCAATACCTCGGCGAGCTGGGTGCCGAAGTCAAAGTCGTGCGCAACGACGAACTGACCATTGCCGAAATCGAAGCACTCCAGCCTGAGCGCATCGTGGTTTCCCCTGGCCCCTGCACGCCGACCGAAGCCGGCATCTCCCTTGATGCGATCAAGCACTTTGCCGGCAAGCTGCCGATTCTCGGCGTGTGCCTCGGCCACCAGTCCATCGGCCAGGCCTTTGGCGGCGACGTAGTGCGCGCGCGTCAGGTGATGCACGGTAAGACTAGTCCGGTATTCCACGAGGACAAGGGCGTCTTTGCTGGCCTGAATCATCCGCTGACCGTCACCCGCTACCATTCGCTGATCGTCAAGCACGATACGTTGCCCGATTGCCTGGAGCTGACCGCGTGGACCCAGCACGATGACGGCTCGGTCGACGAGATCATGGGCCTGCGTCACAAGACCCTGAACATTGAGGGCGTACAGTTCCACCCCGAGTCGATCCTGACCGAGCAGGGCCATGAACTGTTTGCCAACTTCCTCAAACAAACCGGCGGCACGCGCTAAGGACTTCCCATGAATATCAAGACAGCCCTGAGCCGTATCGTCGATCACCTCGACCTCAGCACCGATGAAATGCGCGACGTGATGCGCGAAATCATGACCGGCCAATGCACTGACGCGCAGATTGGCGCGTTCATGATGGCCATGCGCATGAAGAGCGAGAGCATCGATGAAATCGTCGGTGCCGTGTCGGTGATGCGTGAGCTGGCCGATCAGGTTGAACTGAAGACCCTCGACGGCGTGGTCGATGTGGTCGGCACCGGCGGTGACGGCGCGAACATCTTCAACGTGTCGACCGCCTCTTCGTTTGTCGTCGCGGCGGCCGGTTGCACTGTGGCCAAGCACGGCAATCGCGCCGTGTCGGGCAAGAGCGGCAGTGCCGACTTGCTGGAAGCCGCTGGCATCTACCTGAACCTGACGCCGGTGCAGGTCGCCCGTTGCATCGACAACGTCGGTATCGGTTTCATGTTTGCCCAGACCCATCACAAAGCCATGAAGTACGCCGCCGGCCCGCGCCGCGATCTCGGCCTGCGTACACTGTTCAACATGCTCGGCCCGCTTACGAATCCGGCCGGGGTGAAACATCAGGTGGTGGGCGTGTTCACGCAGGCATTGTGCCGGCCATTGGCCGAAGTCTTGCAACGCCTGGGCAGTAAGCATGTGCTGGTGGTGCATTCAAAGGACGGCCTGGACGAGTTCAGCCTCGCCGCACCGACCTTCGTTGCCGAGTTGAAGAACAACGAAATTACTGAATATTGGGTCGAACCGGAAGATCTCGGCATGAAGAGCCAGAGCCTGCACGGTCTGTCGGTCGAAGGCCCGGAAGCGTCGCTGGCATTGATCCGTGACGCACTCGGCAAGCGCAAGACCGAAAACGGTCAGAAAGCCGCTGAAATGATTGTGCTCAATGCCGGTGCAGCGCTGTACGCCGCCGACCTGGCCACAAGTTTGAAAGAAGGCGTGGCGCTTGCGCACGACGCTCTGCACACCGGCCTCGCTCGGGAAAAACTCGAGGAGCTGGGTGCCTTTACCGCGGTATTCAAAGTGGAGAATGAGGGATGAGTGTACCGACGGTTCTGGAAAACATTCTGGCCCGCAAGGTTCAGGAAGTCGCCGAGCGTAGCGCTCGCGTCAGCCTGAGCGAGCTGGAAAGTCTGGCCAAGGCGGCCGATGCACCCCGTGGTTTTGCCCAGGCATTGCTGGCGCAGGCGAAGAAGAAACAGCCTGCGGTGATTGCCGAAATCAAAAAGGCTTCGCCAAGCAAAGGCGTGATCCGCGAGAACTTCGTTCCCGCCGACATCGCCAAAAGCTACGAGAAGGGCGGGGCAACCTGCCTGTCCGTGCTGACCGACATCGATTACTTCCAGGGCGCCGATGCCTACCTGCAACAGGCCCGTGCCGCGTGCAGCCTGCCGGTGATCCGCAAAGACTTCATGATCGATCCTTACCAGATCGTTGAAGCCCGCGCGTTGGGCGCCGACTGCGTACTGCTGATCGTCTCCGCACTGGATGACGTGAAAATGGCCGAGCTGGCCAATGTCGCCCAAAGCGTCGGTCTCGATGTGTTGGTCGAAGTACACGATGGTGATGAACTGGAGCGTGCGTTGAAAACCCTCGACACGCCGCTGGTCGGGGTCAACAACCGTAATCTGCACACCTTCGACGTCAGCCTGGAAACCACACTTGATCTGCTACCGCGCATTCCGCGTGATCGTCTGGTGATCACTGAGAGCGGCATCCTCAATCGCGCCGATGTCGAACTGATGGAAATCAGTGACGTGTATTCGTTCCTGGTTGGTGAAGCATTCATGCGCGCGGAAAACCCGGGCACCGAACTGCAGCGCCTGTTCTTCCCGGAGCGTGGTACTTCGATCAGCGGTTCGACCCTCGACTGATTCGAGTCGACTCATTCGCGAGCAGGTCGAATCGTCGCACCGTCGCTCCCACATTTGGAATGCATTTCCCCCTGTGGGAGCGAGCCTGCTCGCGAAGGGGCCATCGAAACCGCTAAAGATCTCCATGTTGCCGGAGCCTGTTATGTCGCTGCCAACCCCGCTGACCATCGAAGCCGGCCTGCAAGCCGAACAGGACTTGCTGGCCTCGGTCTGCGCCGGCGACGCAGAGTTCGGCCTGCTGTTCTGGCAACCCAGCGATCGCGCCCTGGTCATGCCGCGCCGCCTCAATCGTCTGCCCGGTTTCGAGCACGCCTGCGAAGTCTCTGCCGCCGCTGGCTGGCCGGTGCTATTGCGCGAAACTGGCGGCGAGCCCGTCCCGCAATCCGCCGCGACAATCAATATCGCCCTGGTCTATGCGCCACCACGCAGCGAAGGCGATTTGAACCGTATCGAAACCGGCTACCGACGTCTGTGCGATCCGATCTGTCAGTTGCTCGACGAGTTGGGCGGCACATCATCGTTGGGCGAAATCGCTGGCGCATTCTGCGACGGTCGCTTCAACGTCAATCTCGATGGACGCAAAATGGTCGGCACGGCCCAGCGCTGGCGCCAGAGCCAGGGCGGGCAGCGTCCGGTCGGCCTGGTGCACGGGGCGATGCTGATGGATAACGAACGGGATTCGATGGTTGCAGCGGTCAATCGCTTCAACCAAGCCTGTGGTCTGGAGCCGCGGGTGCGGGCGGAAAGCCACATTGCCCTGCACGAGAAATTCAACGCGCCCCAAGCTTTGGCGCGTCTCGATGAGTTGTTTCGTTTAATGCTGGCGCAGATCTATAGCGCCTGACTGTCGGGCTTAGCGCGTACCGAAGACCACCATGGTCTTGCCTTTCACATCAACCAGGTTGCGTTCCTCAAGGTCCTTGAGCACGCGACCGACCATCTCTCGCGAACAACCGACAATCCGGCCGATTTCCTGACGGGTCACCTTGATCTGCATGCCGTCCGGGTGGGTCATCGCGTCGGGTTGCTTGCACAGTTCCAACAGGCAGCGTGCCACTCGGCCGGTCACGTCGAAGAACGCCAGATCGCCGACCTTGCGCGTGGTGTTTCGCAGGCGTTGTGCGATTTGTCCGCTGAGCACGTAAAGAATGTCTGGATCCTGTTGCGATAATTCGCGGAACTTGGCGTAGCTGATTTCCGCCGTTTCGCATTCGACCTTGGCCCGCACCCAGGCACTGCGTTGCTGTTCCTGGCCCGCTTGCTCGAACAAGCCCAGTTCGCCAAAGAAATCCCCGGCGTTGAGGTACGCGATGATCATTTCGCGGCCGTCGTCATCCTCGATGAGGATCGTCACCGAACCCTTGATGATGAAATACAGGGTGTCCGAGCGATCGCCCGCACAGATGATGTTGCTCTTGGCCGCATGGCGACGGCGCTGGCAATGCATCAACAGCTTGTCGAGGTTCTTGATTTTGGGGGTGGGGGTAATAGCAACCATGGTTGTATCCCGAAAAGACTGCACGGTGATGTTTGATTTTTTATGAGGCGCTGAAGGCGGTCGCTACACAGGCTGACAATTGGCGCCAGCGAATTGGCGCCAGCTTAACAGACACTTCGTCGCAAATTCGAGAAATTACCTACAACGCAGAGGCATCCTGTCCTAGGAGCGTTGCTCGTTGTCCGGGCAAAACCCTGTGCTAAGCTGGCGACCCTTTTTTTACAGTGGAGTCTGGGCGATGAAGGCACGCATCCAATGGGCTGGCGAAGCCATGTTCCTCGGCGAATCCGGTAGCGGTCATGTCGTGGTAATGGACGGTCCGCCGGACGCCGGTGGTCGTAATCTGGGTGTTCGTCCGATGGAAATGCTTCTGCTGGGTGTCGGTGGTTGCAGCAACTTCGACGTGGTCAGCATTCTGAAGAAGTCTCGCCAGGCCGTTGAAAGCTGCGAAGCCTTCCTCGACGCTGAGCGCGCGACCGAAGATCCGAAGGTGTTCACCAAGATCCACATGCACTTTGTGGTCAAGGGCCGTGGCCTGAAAGAAGCCCAGGTCAAACGCGCCATCGAATTGTCCGCAGAGAAGTACTGCTCCGCCTCGATCATGCTTGGCGCGGCTGGCGTGGCGATCACCCACGACTACGAAATCGTCGAACTTGGTTGAAACGACATTCAACTATCACAAAAGCAGTGCAGACTCTGGCGATCCCCCCGCTGACGTCTGCATATTGCGCCGTTTTTTTCAGGGCAGGGATCGGTCAGCCGATGGATCAACTGCCTGAACAGATAACCAGAATCGCCCATCGCGAAGCGGTGTTAACCGTCCTGCTCAGGTGCGTCGTTCGCCCAGAACTACCTCTCCGAAGACACTCGCGACGCGTACCAGATGATCGACGTGAGCGTGTATCAGGAAAACCTGCGCGCAACATGTCGATCCAAGATTCCCGGGCACAAAAAAGGCGACCTTGCGGTCGCCTTTTTTATTTCTGCAAAAAACCCTGTGGGGGCGAGCCTGCTCGCGAACGGGCCCTCTGTAGCAATATAGATCTCAGATCCTGTAAGTACTCTTGGTCATCACCTTGGCCAGCAGACTCATCCCGAACTTCACCGGCGCCGGAAAACGAAAACCTCCAGCCTCCAGCGCACTCTCCGCATGATGTTCTTCATCAATACGCATTTGCTCAAGAATCGCCCGGGACTTCTCGTCCTCAGCCGGCAGCTGTTCCAAATGTTCGTTCAAGTGCTTGCACACCTGATGCTCGGTCGCTGCAACGAACCCGAGGCTGACCTTGTCGCTGATCAGCCCGGCGACGGCGCCGATCCCGAACGACATACCGTAGAACAGCGGATTCAAAACGCTGGTATGGCTGCCCAACTGATGAATGCGTTGTTCGCACCAGACCAGATGATCGATCTCTTCTTCGGCGGCGTGCTCCATTGCTTCGCGTACCTGTGGCAGCTTGGCGGTCAACGCCTGCCCCTGATACAGCGCCTGGGCGCAGACTTCACCGGTGTGGTTGATGCGCATCAGACCGGCGACGTGGCGGGTGTCTTCGTCGCTCATTTGCGTATCCGGTTGCAAAATCGCCGGCGACGGACGGTACGGCTGGCCACTGAAGGGCAGCAGCGTGCGCATCGCGGCATCCGCTTGCAGCAGAAGACGGTCAATCGGCGAGTAGTGACGTTGGGTAGTCATGCTGACCTCCGGGAAGAATCTCGGCGCCCAGTTTAACCGAATCGGCCGGGGAAGGTTTGCGTTGGGTCATTTGCCGCGCGGTCATGCTTTTTTGTGGGAGCGAGCAGGCTCGCTCCCACAAAGGGGAATTAGCCCGGCGGCCAGTTCATCTGACGCTGGCCGAGTACGTGCATATGAATGTGATAGACGGTCTGCCCACCCTTTTCATTGCAGTTCATCACCACGCGGAAACCATCTTCGCAGCCCAGTTCCAGCGCCAGACGCTGCGCAGTAAACAGGATGTGCCCGGCCAGTGCCTTGTCGTCTTCGGTCAGGTCATTGAGGGTGCGCACCGGTTTTTTCGGGATCACCAGGAAATGCACCGGTGCCTGAGGGGCGATGTCATGGAAGGCCAGAACCTGGTCGTCCTCGTAAATGATCTTGGCCGGGATTTCCCGGTTGATGATCTTGGTGAACAGAGTATCCACTGCTGTTTTCTCCGTTGTTTGGGCTGAATCGAGTTTAGCGCGATGAATCCGGATTCTTTAGCGCGGGCAGTAAGCTTTATTGACCATGCCGACGATGGTGCGGTTGAGCCAGCGCGAACCCAGTCGCGGCAGGAAGGCGAACCAGCGGTTACGCCGCCCCGGAATGATGATGGCGCGGTTCCTGTCGAGGGCGCGCACGGTGTACAGCGCGACTTCCTCGGGACTCATCATTAACTTGCTGTCTTTGAGTTTGTCGCTGTTCAACTGGGCGGTGCGAAAAAATGCCGTGCGTGTCGGGCCGGGGCAAAGCACTGAAACCTTTACCGCACTCTGTTTCAGTTCAACTCGCAAGGCTTCGGAGAAGTGCAGCACATACGCCTTGCTGGCGTAGTAAGTGCTCATCCATGGGCCGGGATTGAAGGCGGCCACCGAGGCGACATTGAGAATCTGCCCGCCGCCCTGCAGCGCCATGCTGTTGCCGATGGCGTGGCAGAGACGGGTCAGGGCGAGGATATTCACTTCGATCAGATCCTGTTCGGTCATCCAGTCCTGCGCGAGAAACGGGCCGCAGGTGCCAATGCCGGCGCAATTGACCAGCAAGTCGATCTGCCGGTCACCTTCTTCAAGCTCCAACAAAAAACCGGACAGACGCAATGGCTCGCCCAGATCGCAGGCGCGAAATAACACTTCTACGCCAAAGCGTTGAGTCAGCTCTATCGCAATACTTTCCAGCTGATCACGTTGTCGTGCCACCAGAATCAGGCTGCGGCCGCGCCGGGCCAGTGCTTCGGCCAGTGCCAGACCGATGCCGCTGGAGGCTCCAGTGATCAGAGCGTAACGGGTCATGCAATTCTCCATCGCAACAGCTCCGCGCCGTCGACGCGGGTGTCACGGCGGGGAGCGCTGTTCATTCTTTCGCAGAGTCTACAGGGGCCTGCGCCGCTTCGGCGGCTTCGTCGGCGGAATCCACGGGTGATTCGACTTCTACTTCGACTTCATCAGTGGTTACCGAGCCACTTTCGTAGCTGCTTTCCAGATTGCTTTCGTACTCCTGCTGGATCGCCGAGATCCCCCCCAGCATTCCACCGGCAAAGATCAGCGCGAAGAACACGATCCACAGGGAGCACAGCACTTTCACGGCGGTGCTGTTGGGCGGCGGGGGAGGGCCATAGCGATTCGCGCCGGTGTTGCCCGGGACGACCATGATCACCAGCGGAAAGAAACTGCCCACAAACGGCACCAGGTTCAGCAGCCAGAGCCAGCCCGACCAGCCGATATCGTGCAGACGCTGGACGCTGAACAGAATGCTGACGATCAGGAAGGCGATAAACAGGAAGAAGGCGAAGATCCCGCCGATGATCAGGCCGGTGGTGGAGTCACCGCTGACCAGCCCCAGAGCCAACAGCGCGAACACGCCGACGATGGGCAGGGTCACCAGGCTCAAGACCATTGTCCAGGCGAGAAAACGCAACCGGCCAATTCGCCCTTCGACGCTGAACGGCTTGAGCGTGGCGAACGCCGGTAGAATCTCGCCGACACTGGCGCGCGGTGGGGCGTAAGGGGAGTCAGGTTCCGTCACAGCCGGCGCATGCTCATGCACATCGGCCAGGTTCAGTTCGATGGTTGTTTGCGCTTCGATGCGTGCATCGATCCCGGTTTTGTTCAGTGCTTGCAGATAGGTCTGGGCATCACTATGGGACAGGTCGCGCTTGAGGGCGATGGTCGTGCCGTTGAACAGGCGTTCAATGCCAGCGACATCGCTCTTGAACAGGGCCGCCAGATTGAGCTTGGCGGTGGTGATATCGACACCGGGCTGCAGAGCACCGTTGAATACGATCTTGTAACGGGGTTCGCTCATGGCCGAGGCATCCTTGTCGCGAATAGATTGAAAGGTCAGCAGTGTAAGGCCAGTCCACCGGGGCTGGCCTGATTTTTCTCAGCGTGGCCAGCGTTGCGGTAGCAGGGCTGCGCGCTTCTGTGCCTGGCGATACTCGGCGTCCAGCCGTGCGATCAATTGATCCACGCTCGGCAGGTCATCGATCTGTCCGACGCCTTGCCCGGCCGACCAGACGGTTTTCCAGGCTTTGGCTTCATCGTTGATCGGCTTGAGCTTGTCACCGAAATTCACCTCGCCTTTGCCTTGCAACGCAGCCATATCGAAACCGGCCGCCTCCAGGCTCTGGCGCATAAAGCTCGCCGGCACTCCCGAGACCGCTGGAGTATGAATGATGTCCGCAGCCTTGGCTGTCAGCAGCATCTGCTTGTAGGCGTCAGGCGCATGACTTTCCGTGGTGCCGATAAATCGCGTACCGAAGTAGGCCAAATCCGCACCGAGCAGCTGTGCGGCGAGAATCTCATGGCCGTGGTTAAGACATCCTGCAAGCAGCAGGGTTTTATCGAAAAACTCTCGGATCTCGGCGATCAGCGCAAACGGACTCCAGGTCCCGGCATGACCCCCGGCGCCGGCCGCCACGGCAATCAATCCGTCGACACCGGCCTCGGCCGCTTTCTCGGCATGTCGGCGAGTGGTGACGTCATGAAAGACCAGGCCGCCATAGCTGTGCACCGCGTCGACCAACTCCTTCACCGCGCCGAGGCTGGTGATGACGATCGGCACTTTGTGTTCGACGCAGATGTTCAGGTCTGCCTGCAAGCGCGGGTTGCTGTTGTGCACGATCAGGTTCACCGCGTAGGGCGCCGGGTTGTCCAGTGTCGCCAGCCCCGCTTCAATCTGTTCCAGCCAGGCTTTGAATCCGCTGCTTTCGCGTTGGTTCAGCGCTGGAAAACTCCCGACCACGCCATTGCGGCAGCAGGCGAGCACCAGTTCCGGGTTGGAAATCAGGAACATCGGCGCAGCCACGACAGGCAGGCGCAGACGTTGTTCGAGCAAAGCGGGCAGCGACATTATGAACACCCCAAGGATCTGTACTTGTTGAAGTTAGAACGGCTTGACCACGACCAGAATTACGATAGCCAGCAATATCAGAACCGGCACTTCATTGAACCAGCGATAAAAGACATGGCTGCGGGTGTTCTCGCCACGGGCAAAGCGTTTTACCTGCGCGCCGCACATGTGGTGGTAGCCGATCAGCAAAACGACCAGGGTCAGTTTGGCGTGGATCCAGCCGCCCATGCTGAAGATGCTCGGGTTCAGGTAAATCAGCCAGCCGCCGAAGATCAGCGTGGCGATCATCGCCGGTCCCATGATGCCGCGGTACAACTTGCGCTCCATGACGCTGAAGCGTTCTTTGCTGATCGTGTCTTCGCTTTGCGCGTGGTAAACGAACAGTCGCGGCAAGTAAAACAGTCCGGCAAACCAGCAAACGACGCTGACAATGTGCAACGCTTTGATCCATAGATAGAGCATTTTTGGTTATTCCCTCATTCACGGTAAGCCGGATAGTAGAGGCTTGAGCGTCCGCACGTCACCTTGACGGTTGTCGCAGGGCTGCGTGGCCCCTATTATCGACGGCTTTCCAGTGGGTTCTTTGAGGGCAGGTTATGGTCAAGGTCGGTATCGTCGGCGGCACGGGTTACACCGGTGTCGAACTGCTGCGTCTGTTGGCGCAGCATCCGCAGGCAGAAGTGGTGGTGATCACTTCCCGATCCGAGGCCGGTCTGGCCGTGGCTGACATGTACCCGAACCTGCGCGGCCACTACGACGGCCTGGCCTTCAGCGTGCCGGACGTCAAGACCCTCGGCGCTTGCGACGTAGTGTTCTTCGCCACTCCGCACGGTGTGGCTCACGCATTGGCCGGTGAATTGCTGGCGGCGGGCACCAAGGTCATCGACCTGTCCGCCGATTTCCGTCTGCAAGACGCTGAAGAGTGGGCCAAGTGGTACGGTCAGCCGCACGGCGCGCCTGAGTTGCTCGATGAAGCGGTTTACGGTCTGCCGGAAGTCAATCGCGAGCAAATCAAGAAGGCTCGCCTGATCGCGGTGCCGGGTTGCTATCCGACCGCTACCCAGTTGGGTTTTCTGCCGTTGCTCGAAGCCGGTCTGGCGGATGCTTCGCGTTTGATCGCTGACTGCAAATCCGGTGTCAGTGGTGCCGGTCGCGGTGCGGCTGTCGGTTCGCTGTACTCCGAGACATCGGAAAGCATGAAGGCCTACGCGGTGAAAGGTCACCGTCACCTGCCGGAAATTCGCCAGGGTCTGCGTCGTGCAGCGGGTAAGGATGTTGGTCTGACCTTCGTTCCGCACCTGACCCCGATGATCCGTGGCATTCACTCGACGCTCTACGCGACCGTGGTTGATCGCTCGGTGGATCTGCAAGCGTTGTTTGAAAAACGTTATGCCAACGAACCGTTCGTCGATGTGATGCCGGCCGGCAGCCATCCGGAAACCCGTAGCGTGCGTGGTGCCAATGTCTGCCGTATCGCCGTTCACCGTCCGCAGGATGGCGATCTGGTGGTGGTGTTGTCGGTGATCGACAATCTGGTCAAAGGCGCGTCGGGTCAGGCGGTGCAGAACATGAACATCCTGTTTGGGCTGGATGAACGTTTTGGTCTGTCCCACGCCGGTATGCTGCCGTAAGACTTTATCCGGCACAGCAAAAAGGCCCGTTGAACGGGCCTTTTTGCATTCAGAACCGGTGATCGGGTTTATTGATATACCGTAACAATAGTTGACCGATTTTCTCGGACAAGCGGATAATGCGCGTCATCACGCATTATGGCGGCGTAACGCCGGGAGATAGTCAGCATGAGCGTCGAATCCTTCACCCCCACGGCTTTGCAATTCACTCAAGGTGCTGCGCACAAGGTGAAGAGCCTGGTCGATGAAGAGGGGAATGATCGCTTGAAGCTGCGCGTATTTGTTACGGGCGGTGGTTGTTCAGGGTTTCAGTACGGTTTCACCTTCGATGAAGATGTGGCCGATGACGACACGATCGTCGAGCGCGAAGGCGTGAGTCTGGTGGTTGATCCGATGAGCTTCCAGTACCTGGCCGGTGCTGAAGTGGATTACCAGGAAGGTCTGGAAGGTTCGCGCTTCGTGATCAAAAACCCGAATGCCACCACAACGTGTGGTTGCGGGTCTTCGTTCTCGATCTGATCGCACTGCGCTTCAGATAACAAAACGCCGCAGAGCCTCACGGTTCTGCGGCGTTTTGCTGTGCGTGATTTTTAAGCGGGGTAGATGGCGCCGAGTATCCGCAGTCCGCGTGCGCCGGTGACGCTTGGGCGGTTGGCGGCAATGCCTTCGAGGCAGCAATGGGCCAGCCAGGCGAAGGCCATGGCTTCGACCCAGTCTGGATCAACGCCGTGGGTGGCAGTGCTGGCGACTTTGGTGGTCGGCAGCAGCTCGGCCAGGCGCTTCATCAGCGTGGCGTTGTGTGCACCGCCGCCGCAGACCAACAGTTCCCGGGTATCGGTTTGGGCGTTTTGCAGAGATTCAACGATCGTCAACGCGGTCAGTTCAAGCAACGTAGCTTGCACATTCTCGGCAGCGAAGGCTGGCAGGTGCGAGAGATGTTGTTCCAGCCAAGACAGGTTGAACACTTCGCGGCCGGTGCTTTTCGGTCCCTTGGTGACGAAGAACGGATCGCTGAGGAGTGCGTTTAGCAGTGTCGGCTCGACTGTACCTGTTTTAGCCCAGTCGCCATTGCGATCATAGTTTTCGCCGCGCTGCTGGTGAATCCAGGCGTCCATCAGCACATTCCCTGGGCCGCAGTCGAAACCGGCTACAGGCTTGGTCGGCTCAATCAGACTCAGATTACTGAAACCGCCGACATTCAAGACAGCCTGGTTACCGGTACGCTCTTCAAATAATGCCTCATGAAATGCGGGCACCAGCGGAGCGCCTTGGCCGCCGGCCGCCACATCGCGGCTGCGGAAGTCGCTGACTACGGTGATACCGGTCAGCTCGGTCAGCAGAGCAGGGTTGCCGATCTGCACGGTGAAACCACGTGCCGGCTCATGGCGGATGGTCTGGCCGTGGCTGCCTATCGCACGAATGTCTTGCGGCTTGAGTGTCTGCTGATCGAGGAGGGTATGAATGCCCTGCGCAGCGAGAGTCACCCAGTTCTGTTGGGCAATCGCCGAGCGGGCGATCTCGTCAGGGCCGCTGGCGCACAAGCCAAGCAGCTCGGCGCGCAGGGATTCAGGCATGGGGATGTAGTGCGTGGCGACCAGTTTGATCGCCGAGGTCTGTTCGATCAGGGCGATGTCCAGACCATCGAGGCTGGTTCCGGACATCACGCCGATATACAGGGCCATGACTTAGCGCTTGCTCGAAGCCAGCATGGTGGCCTTCTCTTGATCCATGCGTGCCATCAGCGGCTGGCTCTGAGCGAGGAAGCGAGCGCGCTCGGCTTTGGCGATCGGGTCGGCCATTGGCAGTTTCTGGCCCAGCGGATCGACGTGAACGCCATTGACCTGGAACTCATAGTGCAAGTGTGGGCCTGTGGACAGGCCGGTCGTCCCTATGTATCCGATGACCTGGCCTTGCTTGACGGTGCCGCCGGTTTTCACGCCTTTGGCGAAGCCTTGCATATGGCCGTACAGCGTACGGTAGGTGTTGCCGTGCTGGATGATAACGGTGTTGCCGTAGCCACCACGACGTCCGGCCAGCAGCACCTTGCCGTCACCGGCAGCCTTGATTGGCGTACCGCGCGGCGCAGCGTAGTCAACGCCTTTGTGCGCGCGGATCTTGTTGAGGATCGGGTGCTTGCGGCCCATGGAGAACTTCGAACTGATACGAGCGAAGTCCACCGGCGTACGGATGAACGCCTTGCGCATGCTGTTGCCGTCAGCGGTGTAGTAGCTGCTGTTGCCTTGCTTGTTGGTGTAACGCACGGCGGTGTAGGTCTTGCCGCGGTTGGTGAAGCGGGCAGACAGGATCGGGCCATTACCGACCGCTTTACCGTTGACCACTTTCTGCTCGTAGATCACATCGAATTCATCACCCTGGCGAATGTCCTGAGCGAAGTCGACGTCGTAACCGAAAACGCTGGCCATATCCATGGTCAGGCTGTGGGAGAGACCGGCACGGGCTGCGGATTGTGAAAGTGAGCTATTGATGACGCCGTGCACGTAGGCGGTGCGAACGGTCGGTTTTGCGGTAACCCGGTTGAAGGCATAACCCTTGTCATTCTTGGTTAGGGTAATGGTTTCGACGTCACTGACCTTGCTGTGCAAACTGGTCAGTTGGCCTTCAGGAGTCAATTCGAATTCGAGTTTCTGGCCGTGCTTGAGCTGGCTGAACTGCTTGGCTTGTTTGTCGCTGGCCAGCACTTCATGGACGGAGGCGGCAGGCAGGCCTACCTTTTCGAACAGCGTCGACAGTGTATCGCCCTTGGCGACGATGACTTCACGATGGCCAGGTGCTTTTGGCTTTTCGGCGGCTGGTGCAGGTGCAACTTCTGCGGTTTGCGGGGTGTTTTCGCTGCTGTTTTCGATTTGAGCAAATGGCGAAGTCACTGGCTCATTTGTGGCTTGAGCCGCGTCAGCAGCGTCTTGATCTTGTGTCAGTTGGTCAGCAGGACTTTCCAGTTCAAGGCTCAGGGTCGTCTTTTTGGCTTCGACATCACTGGAAGGAAATACCAGGAGTGCCAGGCTGAGAAGGGCGGCGATACCACTTGCAGCGAGCAGGTGGGTCTTCGGGTAAAGCGGCGGCGCTTTAGACGGTTCTGTGGTCATAAGTAATTTTGACTTTGAAAAAAGATGGGTTGGAAAAGATGAATGACATGATGAAGATGAAATAACTGTATAAAATATAACCAAATCATCTCTGAAGCAAGTCTGCAGACATCGCGTCTGTGGATTGGTGTCCGTGCGCCGGGCAAAACTTGTAATTGGTGCACGATCTTGTATGGTTGGTTCCCTTTGAATCTGAGCCTTGCGGGTCTGTTATGAAGTCGGTTGAAGAGCAGCTAGCGCTGATTAAACGTGGTGCGGAAGAACTATTGGTCGAGTCCGAGCTGGTCGAGAAGCTCAAGCGCGGCCAACCGCTGCGTATCAAGGCTGGTTTCGATCCGACCGCTCCGGATCTGCACTTGGGTCACACGGTGCTTATTAATAAGCTGCGCCAGTTCCAGGAGCTGGGGCATCAGGTGATCTTCCTTATAGGTGACTTCACCGGGATGATCGGTGATCCGAGCGGTAAGAGTGCCACTCGCCCTCCATTGACTCGCGAGCAGGTTCTGGAAAACGCCGAGACCTACAAGACGCAGGTGTTCAAGATTCTCGACCCGGCTAAAACCGAGGTTGCGTTCAACTCCACCTGGATGGACAAGATGGGGCCGGCGGACTTCATTCGCCTCACTTCGCAGTACACCGTCGCGCGCATGCTTGAGCGCGATGACTTCGATAAGCGCTATACCACCAATCAGCCAATCGCTATTCACGAGTTCCTCTATCCGCTGGTTCAGGGTTACGACTCGGTAGCTCTGCGCGCGGATGTCGAGCTGGGTGGGACTGATCAGAAGTTCAACTTGCTGATGGGGCGTGAGTTGCAGCGAGGTTATGGGCAAGAGGCTCAATGCATCCTGACCATGCCGCTGCTCGAGGGGCTGGATGGCGTGAAGAAGATGTCCAAGTCCTTGGGCAACTACGTCGGCATTCAGGAAGCGGCGGGCGTCATGTACAGCAAGCTGGTTTCGATTCCGGATGCATTGATGTGGCGTTACTTTGAGTTGCTCAGCTTCCGCTCGATGGACGAGATCAACGCGTTGCGCGCAGATGTTGTAGCGGGTGCCAATCCGCGCGATGTCAAAATCAAGCTGGCTGAAGAAATCGTCGCGCGCTTCCATGGTGAGGAGGCTGCGGCCAATGCTCATCGTGCGGCGGGCAACCGTATGAAGGATGGTGAGTTGCCGGACGATCTGCCAGAGATCGAGTTGGCTTCTGCTGATGATATGCCGATCGCTGCTGTCCTTAATAAGGCAGGGTTGGTGAAGAACTCGGCGGCGGCGCGTGATCTGTTGGCGTCTGGTGGGGTGCGTGTCGATGGCGCGGTCGTTGATCGCTCCTTTATATATGTACTCGGCGCGACCCATGTCTGCCAAGCTGGCAAGAAGGCATTTGCGCGTATCACTCTGAAATCTGAGTGATTGCTGAAAATAAGGGTTGACGGCGAATTTCAGATGTCTATAATTCGCCCCACTTCCGGCGCAGTCGAAACGGAAAACTCCTTGAGATTCAATGAGTTGCGTAGGTTTCGACAGTGGGTTGCTTCAGTTT
>NZ_JAUJWZ010000021.1:0-127169 GCF_031931925.1 Pseudomonas sp. rhizo66 | reverse complement strand
TAGCCCTCTCCCGGAGGGAGAGGGAACTGACCGGGTTGATTGTTCGAGGTACGCCGACCTGAAATACCGAGTCGAACTCAGGATTTGAAGCTGCGAATTCGAATTGGACGCAAGGTTTGAAACTGCGAATTCGAGTCGAACGCAGGGTTTGAAACCCATGGAGATCCGCTCCCTTCCCCCTCTACCCCCTGGGGGAGAGGGCTGGGGTGAGGGGGAAAAGATTTCAAGCCGAACAAAAAACTCAAACAACACCAGAACAACAAAACCAACCCGAAAACATTCGCCGAATCCGGCTCTGCCATAAATCCAATAACATTCGGAGTAAGTCGCCCATGGTTCGTTTGCAACGCACCCTTTCATTAGGGGCGGTGGTGCTGTTCGGCATCGCCTACATGACGCCGATCATTGTCCTCGGCACCTTCGGCATCCTCGCCCAGTCCACCGCCGGCAGGGTACCCGCCGCTTACCTGGCGGCACTGGTGGCGATGTTCTTCACCGCCATGAGTTACGGGCGCATGGCCGCCGCGTTCCCCGTCGCCGGTTCCGCCTACAGCTACGTGCGCAAGGCGATCAGCCCGAAACTCGGCTTTATCGCCGGTTGGGCAGTGCTGCTCGATTACCTGTTCCTGCCGATGGCGATCTGGCTGATCGGCGCGGCGTACCTGGCGTCGGCGTTCCCGTCGATCCCGCAATGGATCTGGGTGCTGGCGTTCATCGGCATCACCAGCGCAATCAATATCATTGGCCTGAAACTGGCCAACGGCATCAACGCTTTGCTGATGCTGGTGCAGTTTCTCGTGCTGATCGCCTTCGTCGCGCTGTGCGTGCACTACATCGGTGGCGATGCGAGTACGCCATTGTGGTCGATCAAGCCGTTCTTCAATGGCGACATGCAGATGCCGTTGATCATGAGCGGCGCGGCCATCGCCTGTTACTCGTTCCTCGGCTTCGATGCAGTCAGCACGCTGACCGAAGAAACCCGCGACCCACGCCGCACCATCCCGCGCGCGATCATGTTGATCACCTTGATCGGCGGGTTGATCTTCGTCGGCGTTTCGTACTTTGTGCAGATCGCCCATCCATCGTTCCAGTTCGACAGCGTTGACTCGGCCGCCTATGAAATCGCCCGCAATATCGGCGGCGATCTGTTTGTCTCGATCTTCCTCATCGGTCTGATTGTCGGCCAGTTCGCCTCGGGGCTGTCGGCGCAGGCCAGTGGCTCGCGACTGCTGTTCGCCATGGGCCGCGATGGCGTGTTGCCGAAGTCGTTCTTCGGCACTTTGCACGCGCGCTTCGGCACCCCGGTCAACAGCATCCTGCTCTGCGCCGTGGTGGCGTTGCTGGCGCTGAAACTCGACGTGACCACCTCGACTTCGTTCATCAACTTCGGCGCGTTTCTGGCCTTCAGCCTGGTCAATCTGTCGGTGATCTTTCATTACTGGATCGGTGGCGAGAAAAAAGGCCCGCGCGAGCTGCTGCTGTTTCTGGTTTTCCCGTTTATCGGGCTGGTGGCGGACTTGTGGCTGATGGTCAGCCTCGATCACCTGGCGGTGTATCTGGGCTTGAGCTGGCTGGCGATCGGCGTGGTGTACCTGGCGCTACTCACCGGGGGTTTCCGCCGCCAGCCGCCGGAAATGGACTTTCAGGAAACCACCTGAAGCGCCTTCAGGCAGCGGGCCGGTTCTGGCGCATCGGCAACTCGACGCGAAAGGTCGTGCCCACCCCCGGCTCGCTGCGTACCGAAATGTCGCCACCGTGCTTTTTCACAATGCCGTAGGACAGGGACAGGCCCAGCCCGGTGCCCTGGCCGACGGGTTTGGTGGTGAAAAACGGATCGAAGATTTTCTGCAGGATCTCCGGCGCAATCCCCGCGCCGGTGTCCGCGACTTCCACCCACGCCGTGTCTTGTTGCTGCCCGGTGCGCAAGGTGATGGTGCCGCGTTCGGGGCCCATGGCCTGCGCCGCATTGACCACCAGGTTCATGATCACCTGATTGATTTGCGACGGCAGGCACTCGATGTCCGGCAGGGGCTGGTACTCCTTGATCAGGTCGGCCTTGTACTTGAGTTCACTGGCGACGATGTTCAGGGTCGACTCGATGCCTTGTTGCAGATTGGCCCACTGCCATTGCTGCTGGGTATCGACCCGGGAGAAATCCTTCAGGTCCTTGACGATCTGGCCGACGCGGCCAATGCCTTCCTTGGATTCGCGGATCAGCACCGGGATGTCTTCGAGCAGAAACGCCAGATCGGCGTCTTTGCGCAATTGCTCCAGCCGCGCCACGGATTGCGGATCTGGCGTTGGCCCAAGCGTCTGCCAGGCATCGAGTACGCTGAGCAATTGTTTGAAGTAGCCGTCGAGGGTGCCGAGGTTGGAGGAGATGAAGCCGATCGGGTTATTGATTTCATGGGCCACGCCCGCCGCCATTTGCCCCAGTGAGGCGAGTTTTTCCGACTGCACCAACTGACTTTCCAGTTGCTTGCGCTCATCGATTTCCCGCTGCAGTGCTTCGCTGGCCTGCTTGAACTGGGCGGTGCGTTGATCGACCAGATGTTCCAGGTGGTGCATTTGCAATGACGCGCGTTCGGTCATCTGCCATTTGGTCAGCAGGGTGTTGGCCATCTGCTGCACTTCGATGTTGTCGAACGGTTTCTTCAGAATCAGCAAGCGGTCATGCGCCTGCAGACGCTCCAGCAGTTCATCCCAGGAATAATCCGAGTAGGCGGTGCAGACCACCACTTGCAACTGCGGGTCCTGTTGCCACAGATGCTCGATGGTTTTCGCGCCATCCCAGCCGTCGGGCATGCGCATGTCGACGAAGGCCAGCGCGTAGGGGCGTTGTTCCGCCAAGGCCTGGATCAGCTTGCCCAGACCCTCCTCGCCGCCGTAGGCGGAGTCCAGCTCGAACGGCGGACGTTCGACGCGCACCTGAGCGCCAAACAGAGCGGCTTCCATCTCGTCCAGTTCCACGGACTGCGCTGCCGGCGGCGCAAGAATCTTGCGAAAGTCTTCATGGATCGACGGCATGTCGTCGATCAGCAGAATGCGGCGGTTCGACAGCTCGCTCATGCGTTCTCCGTGACGCTGATCAGGGGGATCTGCAAGGTGAACAACGCACCCAGGCCGGGGCCGTCGCTGTGCGCAGTCAGGTGGCCGTTCATCTCGATGGCGGCCAGGGCGCAGCTGTGCAGGCCGAAGCCGTGACCTTCCTTGCGGGTGGTGAAACCGTGGGCAAAGATGCGCGTCATGTTTTCCGGCGCGATGCCTTCGCCGTCATCCTTGACGCTGATTTCAAGGAAGTTGTCATCGACAATCCTGACCGTCAGGGTCATGGTGCGGGGGCGGTTGCTGAGGTCGGACATGGCGTATTTGGCGTTGCTGATGAGGTTGATCAGGATCAGCAGCAAACGGTGTTTGTCGCCCATCACCTGCGGCACGTCGGCGTACTCCCGGACCACCGTGACGTGGTGCCGGGTCAGGGCGCCGGCGTTCATGCGCAACGCGTCTTCGAGCAATTCGTTGATGAACAGCGGTTCGGTCATGCTGTTGGCGCCGGCATAGGATTGCTGGGTGGCGACGATGTCCTTGATGTGGTCGACGCTTTTGTTCATCTGGTTCAACTCATCGAGCATTTCCTGCTGTTCCTGGGTAATGGCGACCACCAGTTGGTTGAGGTAACCGGGGAGCAATTTGCCCTTGGCGTCTTCGCTGAGGAAAGCACCGAGGTCATCCGGGTGCTCGTTGATCAGTTGCATGGCCTTGCCCAGGCCTTGGGCCTTGCTGTTGCGCAGCTTGCGGGTAATCAGATCGCTGGAGATGTTCACGCTGTTGAGCACGTTGCCGACGTTGTGCAGCACATTGGTGGCGATCTCCGCCATGCCGGCCTGACGTGCCGCGTCGAGCAGTTCGCTCTGGGCGTTGCGCAGTTCCCGGGTGCGTTCTTCGACCCGCTGTTCCAGTGCATCGTTGGCCGTTTGCAGAGCGTTATTGACCCGATTGATCTCGGCGAAGCTGCCGATCAAGCGGATGGCCAGCCACACCAGCGACAACATCAACAGCACCGAAAACAACAGCAGGTAGAAGTGGTATTGGCGGTCGACCTGATCGGCGCGCTGCTGGTCGTGATCGAGCATGGTGGTGATGTTGTCGAGGCTGTCGGCCACGGGAATGCCTTCGATGCTTTCGAGCAACTGGTTGACCCGTGGCTGCTCGCGAGCAATCAGTGAGATATGGCTGCTCAGGATTTTGATCGGGGTCTGAAACGCGAGCGGCAGGCGTTGTGCGTTGACCTTCAGCTTGTTCAGGCCGACCTCGATGTCGGCGGCCCGGTCGTCAGAGGTGACCTGGGCGAATTCGAGGGCGCTGAGCAACAAGTCGTAGGTGTCGGTGATGATGTTTTGCAATTGCAATTTATCGAAGTCCGACAGGCTGGACAGTTGCTGCTGGATGTCGTCTTCAGCGGTGGGCAAAAAAGCCAGGGAATTACGCAACAGCGCGTTGTGCGATTTGAACTGTTCGACCAGACGGGTCTTTTCCTGCATCGCCTGCAGGAAGCTTTCGTGAGCGGCGTTCCATTGCGCCGAGTCGTTGCGCCCATGCCCTGACTCGATCATGTCGAAGCGCGCCCAGAGCCGGTTCATCTCGTCCATCGGTGACACCAGCGGATCGTAGTTGTGAGTCAGCGCCACCCGGGCCTTGAGGATCTCGTTTTCCCACAGTGAGTTCTGCTGTTTGATCTGCCGGATCAGATCCCGGGATTCGGTGTACGTCATGGTCTGGTCAGAGCTGGATTTCAAGTACAGAAACAGCAGGATCGAGGCCAGCGCCAGGGCGACCAGGGTCAGCAATAACAGGCTGCGTCGCCGCGAAATGTTGATCATGGCTGGTCCTCCCGTTGGCCGGTCAGGGTCGCGAGAAACAGCATGATCAGCCGTTTGTCCTCTTCACTCGGCATGCGCCCCAACTGGTACTGGAACATCACATCCACCGCCCGCTCGAGGGTGGGTGCCGAGCCGTCGTGAAAGTACGGCGCGGTGATCGCGACATTGCGCAGGCTCGGCACCTTGAACACCGCGCGGTCCGCTTCATCGCCGGTCACGTTGAAGCGGCCCTGATCGGCCAGGGTCGGGTTGCCGCGATCGGCGATGTAATCGCCGAACACGCCGAATTTCTGGAACATGTTGCCGCCGATGTTCACCCCCTGATGGCAGGCAATGCAGCCGTGCTCCTTGAAGCGCTGGTAACCGTACTTTTCATCCAGGGTAAGGATGTCGGTATTGCCCTGCAGGTATTGATCGAAGCGCGAATCGGGCGTCAGCAGGGTGCGTTCAAAACTGGCCAGCGCCTGCTGGACATTGGCCTGGGTCACGCCGTCCGGGTAGCTGGCGGCGAAATCGCGACGGTAGTCGGGGTCGTTGCCGATGCGTTCGATCACGGTGCGCCAGTCGCTGCCCATTTCATGGGGGCTGGTGACGACGACGTTGCTTTGCTCCTCCAGCGTTTTGACGCGGCCATCCCAGAACTGGCGGAAGTTGAGGGCTGCGTTGAACACGGTCGGTGTGTTGACGGCGACCGGTTTGCCATCGAAGCCCAGTGACAAGGCGCGGCTGTCGGCGCCGTTCTTGTCCAGTTGGTGGCAGCTGGCGCAGGACAGCGTGTTGTTGATCGATAGCCGTGGCTCGTGGAACAAGCGTCGACCGAGTTCCACGCGCCGGGCATCCTGCTGCGGTATCGCGGGCAACGGTTTGAGTGGCTCGTTCAGCGGCTCGGCACTGGCCCCGGCACAGAGTCCGCACAGCAGCAACGCTATGGCGTGGTGGAAAAGCTTCATCGGCAATTGTCTCCCTGACTCCAGGCCGGTTGCACAGTGATTATTCAATCGTCCACGGCGCGGGATCCGTGCCGGCGAGCAACCGCGCAAACGTGTCTGCTGGCAGGGCTTGGCTGAAAAAGTAGCCCTGGCCCTCTTCGCAATGATGAGCCTTGAGAAAGGCCAGTTGCTCGGCGGTTTCGATGCCTTCGGCGATGACATCCAGCTCCAGGCTTTTGCCCAGGTTGATGATCGCGCTGACCAGCGCGGCGTCGTTGCGGTCGTTGCACAGGTTGCGAATGAACGACTGGTCGATCTTCAGCACATCGATGGGAAACCGCCGCAGGTAGCTGAGGCTGGAATAGCCGGTGCCGAAGTCATCAATAGCCAGACGTGTGCCCAGTGTTTTCAGGCGATTGAGCGCAGTCATCGTCGCCTCGACGTTTTGCATCAGCACGCCTTCGGTGATTTCCAGTTCCAGCCACTCGGGCGCCAGACCTGTCTGTTGCAGTACGCGTTCGATGCCGGCGACGAAGTCACGCTGGCGAAAATCGATGGGTGAAGTATTGACCGACATGCGGATCGGCGGCAGCCCGGCCAGTTGCCAGGCACGGGTCTGCCGACAGGCCTCAGCCAGCACCCATTTGCTCAGCGGTACGATCAGGCCGCTGTCCTCGGCCACCGGGATGAAGTCCGACGGATAGACCCAGCCATGCCCCGGTTTCTGCCAGCGCAGCAGTGCTTCGGCACCGACTACGGCGGCCGTGCGCAGATCGATTTTCGGCTGATAGTGCAGGACGAATTCATGTTCCTGCAGGGCGCGGCGAATACCCGACTCGATGCTGTGCTGTTCCCGGGCGTGCTGGTTCATGGCTTCGATAAAAAAGCCGATGTTGTCGGGGCCCTGATCCTTGACGTTGCGCATCGCAGTCTCGGCCTTCTTGATCAGCTCGGTGGCTTCAAGGCCGTCTTCGGGGTAGACGCTGATGCCGACGCTGGCGGTGACGCTGACATCGTGCCCGGCAATCGCCTGCGGCAGGCGAATGGCAGCGAGAAGTTTTTCCGCGATGCCGTGGGTTTGCTGAGGGTGGTTGATGTCGCCGAGGATCACCACGAACTCGTCGGAACCGTAGCGAAACACCGAGTCGGAATCACGCACGCAGGACAACAGTTGCCGGGCGACCCGTTTGAGCATCTCGTCACCCGCTGGATGGCCCAGCGCATTGTTGATGCGCTTGAAGCGGTCCAGGCCGAGAAACATCACCACCAATTGTTTGTCATGCCGCCGGCACACCGCCATGGCCTGACTCAGGCGATCACCGAGCAGCGTGCTGTTGGGCAGCTCCGTGAGGCTGTCGTATTGCAACAGATGCGAAACCTTGAGCAGTTCGTGCACCCGCGCCTCGATGGTCCGCTCAAGGCTGAGCATCTTCAGCGCCGCGTCCTGCGCCAGTTGCCATTTCCACGTCAGGGCGTTGGCCATCTGGCGGATTTCCAGACTGTCGAACGGCTTTTTCAGGATCAGTAACTGATCGCCGAACTCCAGCCGTTCGGCCATCGCTTCCCAGCTGTAGTCGCTGTAGGCGGTGCACAAGGCGATTTGCAGGTTCGGGTCGACCCGCCACAGTTGCTCGATGGTTTCCAGACCATCCCAGCCGGGCGGCATGCGCATGTCGATAAAGGCGAGGGCGTAGGGGGTGCCACTGGCCAGTGCGCGGTTGACCAGCGCCAGCGCTTCCTGGCCCTGATAGGCGGAGTCGAGCTGAAAGCTCAGGTGCGGCGTCTGCTGAGTGCCGAACAACGTTTGCTCCAGTTGCTGCAAATCGGCGGCGTCTGGAACCTGTGGGGCAAGGATCTTGCGAAAGTCATCGTGGATCGCCGGCGTGTCGTCGATGATCAGGATGCGCCGGTTGGTCTGGGGAAAAGGCGTTTTCATGCCTCGTCCTCCTTCGGCGCCAGACGGGCACTGTCCTTGAGCAAATGCCCGGCCTGTTCGGCGCTGACCGCTGCGCTGAAATACATGCCCCGGGTGCTGGGCAGCGGGGTTGCAGCGGGGGGCGTGCAAGGTTGATCCGGCGACGGCTGGCCTTCAGCAATGATGCCGATGTCCAGATCCCGGGCGAAGTTGACGATCGCGCGCAGGGCGTTGGCACTGGCGACATCGTGGGCGGCGCTGTCGACGAAACTCTGCGCCAGTTTGAGGTGATTGACCCGGTAGGTTTTCAGGTAGTCGAACGAAGAGTATTCGGTGCCGAAATCATCAATGGCGATGCTCACGCCCAGTTCACGCAAGCGTGGCAGCGCGTCGTTGTGCGTCCACTTGGTCTGGGCCAGCGTGGCCTCGGTGACATCGAAGCGCAGATCCCATGGGGCGAGTTCCCAGCGCGCGGTGGTGCGCAGCACGTTGTAGATCAGCTCGGGGCCGCTCTTGAGTTGGGCCAGCGAGAGTTTGATCGCCATCACCGGTGGCGCGACGCCGTCGTTACGCCACAGATGCATCTGGTGACAGGCGTGATCCAGCACCCAGCGCCCGAGTGGAATGATTGCGCCGGTTTTCTCCGCGATCGGCACGAAGTCGGCGGCCGGCAGCAGACCGCGACGGGGATGCTGCCAGAGGACTTGTGCCTCCATGCCGAGAATCCTGCCGCTGTGCAGATCGACTTCCGGCGCATAGCGCAGCATCAGCTCATTGCCCTCCAGGGCCGTCATCAATTCGCCGACGAGGGTCATGCGTTCGGCCACTTCCCGGGAGATGTCCTCGGAATGGAAGTGGTACTGGTTGCGCCCCATTTCCTTGGCGCGGTACAGCGCCATGTCGGCCTGTCCGAGCAGCGTGTCGGCATCGAGGCTGAGTTTGCTGTAACTGCTGATGCCGATGCTGACTGAAATGTGCAGGGCATTGCCGGCCAGGTGGTAGGGCGCCAGCAGCGTGTCGCGGATATTGGCGGCCATCGCGGCGGACTGGGTTGGATCACTGACATCCAGTTGCAGGATCGCGAATTCGTCGCCGCCCAGGCGCGCCACTACGTCGCTTTCGCGGACACCGCACTTGATGCGCCGGGCGACTTCCTGCAGCAGCAGATCGCCCACCGGGTGGCCCAGGGTGTCATTGATCCGCTTGAAGTGGTCGAGGTCCAGGTAGAACACCGCGAACGGCATGGCACCCCGTCGCGCGGCGGCGAATGCCTGATGCAGGCGTTCGATCAACGTGGCGCGATTGGCCAGCCCCGTCAGGCCATCGGAGCGCGCCAGCAAGGCCAGTTTGTCCTCGGCCAGGCGGCGTTCGGTGATGTCGAGGATGATGCCTTCGACCTCCAGCAGGCGACCTTCCTGATCGCGCACCGGGATGTAGCGGTTCTCCACCCAGCGCCAGGTGCCCTGGCCGGTGCGCATGCGGAACTCGATGGACGCGCCCGACGCATGCCGATCCAGCACCCGGGCCATGGCTGCATCGACGTTCGCCTGATCGTCCGGATGAATCAATGCCTGTGCCCAGTCGGGCGACCCCACCAGGTCGGCGGCGACGTGGCCGTAACGGGTGATGTTGTGGGAGATGTACATCAGCGCAAACGAGGGTTCGCCGCGCAAACGGTAAAGAATGGTCGGGCTGTTCTGCACGATCACATTGGCGTCCGACAGCTCGCGGGTGCGTTCCTGCACTGCTTGTTCCAGCAGGCTCATCTTCAGCTCGGCGTCTTCGGTCATCTGCCATTTGACCGTGAGGGCGCTGGCCATCTGGCGGATCTCGATCGCGTCGAATGGCTTTTTCAGGATCAGCAACCGATCGTTCAGCGCCAGACGCCGGTCGATGTCTTCCCAGGAATAGTCGGAATAGGCCGTGCACAGGGCCACTTGCAACTTGGGGTCGATTTGCCACAGCCGTTCGATGGTCTCCACACCATCCCAGCCCGGTGGCATGCGCATGTCGATGAACGCCATGGCGTAGGGGCGGTTTTCCCTCAACGCGGCCTCAAGCTTTTCCAGGGCTTCGCGGCCCTGAAAGGCCGAATCCAGTTCGAAATGTTGGGATTGCTGTGCGGACGGTGTGCCGAACAACAGGCTCTCGGTTGCGCCCAGCCCCTCGTCGCCGGGGATGACCGGGCTGAGAATCTTGGCGAAATCGCCATGGATCGCCGGGCTGTCGTCAACGATCAGCACCCGACGGTTGATGTGCACGGTTGCTGCTGTCATGCCGCGCCGCCCGTGGGCAGGCCTGCTGTGATCATCCGGGGCATCCTTTTCCCTCGCCATTTGCCTGCTTGTATCAGCCGATGGAGTCTTGCGCTGTCTTCAGCATAGTCGGCTCCTCGGTACTACGCTTTCGGCCCCGGACAAAGATCGGCGTGAATGCCGGCCAAAATCATCTAGCCTTGGACTCAGGCGCGGACCGGTGAAGTGTTGGTCGGTGCGTCCTTATTTCCCTGTTTGCTTGAGGCCATGCCATGGAAGAGCTATCCGCGCCGATGCCGGCGCATCGACCCACAGTACTGCTGGTCGATGACGAGGAGTCGATCCTCAACAGCCTGCGTCGCCTGTTACGCGGCCAACCTTACGATGTGCTGTTGGCCACCAGCGGCGCCCAGGCGCTGGAGATCCTCGCGCAGCAGCCGGTCAACCTGGTGATGAGCGATGCGCGCATGCCGGGCATGGACGGCGCTTCATTACTGGCGCATGTGCGTGAGCGTTATCCGGCGACTGCGCGGATCATGCTCACCGGCTACGCTGATCCGGCGGCGATCATCAAAGCCATCAATGACGGGCAGATTCACCGTTACATCAGCAAGCCGTGGAATGACGAGGAGCTGCTGCTGATTCTGCGCCAGTCCCTCGAACACCAGCATTCCGAGCAGGAGCGCCAGCGCCTGGAGCGCTTGAACCAGGTGCAGAACGACCAGTTGAAACTGCTCAACAGCACCCTGGAAAAACATGTCGCAGCGCGCACCGCCGAACTGCAGCAGACCGCCGACATGCTCGATCTGGCCTACGAAGAGCTCAAGCACAGCTACGTCACCGGCACCGAAGTGTTCTCGCTGCTGGCCAATCTGCGCCTGCCCCCTGCCAAGCAGACCAATCGGCAGATCATTGAACTGGTGCGCAGCTACTGCAAACAGCACGGGCTGGACGAGGCCACCAGCCGCGACCTGACCATGGCTGCGGCGCTGTACAACGTCGGTAAGCTGAGCTGGACCGACGCGATGATGACCACGCCCTCGGATCTGCTGCGCCATACCGAACGCGAGCGCTATCGCAGTTATCCGAAGCAGAGCGAATCGTTGCTCATGACCCTCGACCCGATGAAGGATGCGGCGCGTCTGATCCTGCATCATCAGGAGCGTTGGGACGGCAGCGGCTTTCCCGACCGGCTCAAGGGCGAGGGCATTCCGTTCGGTTCACGCCTGCTGAAACTGGCGGTGGATTTCGTCGAGTTGCAGCGCGGTCTGATCCTTGAGCGGCAGATGAACAGCGACGAAGCGCTGCTGTACCTACGCCAGTACGCCGGGCGCTTGTACGATCCCGATCTGGTCGAAGATTTCATTCAGGTGTGCGCGGCATTCCTCAGCGACGTGACGCTGGCCGATCCGTCGGTCAAGGTGCTGTCCACCCGGGATCTGGCGGCGGGAATGATCCTGGCGCGCAATCTGAACGCCGATAACGGCATGCTGCTGCTCAACGCCGGCAAGGTGCTCAGCGCGCTTTTGGTGGAAAAGCTGATTGCGTTCGAAGCCATGGAGGGCGGCAAATACACGATTTTCGTCAAGGTGCCGGAGGAGGTTGAAGCCGCGCTCAAGGCCCAGGGGGAATGATTTACGAGATGACCTCTGCGGGGCGCGCATGGGATCCTTGCGGTTTTTCCAGGCCGGTGGCTGACCCATGACCTCTGCATCCGTTGTCTCTGCAAACCTCATTCATATAGCCGCCGCGCTGTTGCTCAACCCCGAAGGCCAGACCCTGCTGGTGCGCAAGCGTGGCACCACGGCGTTCATGCAACCGGGCGGCAAGATCGAGGCGCATGAGTTGCCGGTGCACGCGCTGGCCCGGGAGCTGGAAGAAGAGCTGGGGCTGCGGATCGATCCTGCGCAGGCCAGCTTTCTCGGCCAGTTCTCGGCGCCTGCGGCCAACGAGCCGGGGTTTGTCGTCCAGGCCGAGATCTTTCAACTGACGATCGCGGCCGACGTCACTCCGGCGGCGGAAATCGAGGAAGTGATCTGGGTCGATCCGGCCACTGATCCTGCTGTCGTACTGGCGCCATTGACACGCGACCTGATCCTGCCGTTTTATCGCAATTCGCTGACGGCCATCGTCTGATCATCCACGCAAAGGACTTTGCCATGATCCCGCTGCAAGACCTGCTGATTTTTGCTGCTGCCGCGCTGTTGATGGTGCTGACGCCGGGGCCGAACATGATCTACCTGATCTCGCGCTCGATCTGTCAGGGGCGCAAGGCCGGAGTCACCTCGTTGCTCGGCGTGGTCAGTGGATTCTTTGTGCATATGTTCGCGGCGGCGGCAGGTTTGACCGCGGTGTTTCTGGCGGTGCCGATGGCCTATGAAGTACTGAAGTGGGCCGGTGCGCTGTACCTGCTGTGGCTGGCCTGGCAAGCAGTGAAACCGGGCGCGCGCTCACCGTTCGAGGCGCAGCAGTTGCCCCCGGACTCGTCGCGAAAGCTGATCACCATGGGCTTTCTCACCAGCGCGCTGAATCCGAAAATTGCCGTGTTCTACCTCTCGGTCTTTCCGCAATTCATCACCCCTGAACACGGCTCGGTGTTCACCCAAAGCATCATTCTCGGCCTGACCCAGATCAGCGTCAGCTTCTGCGTCAATCTGTTGATCGCGCTGTTCGCGGCGGGCATCGCTGCGTGGTTTGTGCGTAACCCGACGTGGCTGGCGCTGCAGCGTTACTTCATGGGCTTCGTCCTCGGCGGCCTCGCTGTGCGGCTGATGCTTGAACAACGCAGGACGGCGTGAGCATGTGGATCGAACGGCTGGACGCCAGTCATGCCCTGGCTTACCGCGAACTGATGCTTGAAGCCTATGACCGTCATCCGCAGGCCTTCACCTCAAGCGTGCGCGAACGCGCGGTGATGCCGTTGAGCTGGTGGGAAGGGCGCCTGACCAGCAAGCTCGATGTGGTGCTTGGCGCGTTTGAAACCGGCACGTTGGCCGGCATCGTCGGCCTGGCCTTCGAACCTCGCGAGAAGGCTCGTCACAAGGCCACATTGTTCGGCATGTACGTCTCGGCAGATTTTCGTCAGCACGGCCTGGGCCATGAACTGGTGCAGGCAGCCATCGCCGAAGCGCGAAACCACCCGGCGCTGAAACTGCTGCAACTCACCGTTACCGCCGGCAATGACGCCGCGTTCAATCTCTACCAACGCTGCGGCTTCATCCAGTTCGGCCTCGAACCGCTGGCGGTGCGGGTGGGCGAAGACTATTTCGACAAGATCCACATGTGGCGACAGCTCTGATATTGCGCTGATCCCTGTGGGAGCGAGCCTGCTCGCGAAGACAATCTGACAGTCACTATTTTCGTGTCTGATACATCGCTTTCGCGAGCAGGCTCGCTCCCACAAGTGACTCAGCGAACCGCGCTGACGCCGTCCAGGGTCGAGAACGAGGTGTCTTTCGCCGTCAGCAGAAAATCGCGCATGTACGGGGCATCGAGCATGTCGGTGCGAATCGCCGCGTACAAAGTCGCGAACAAACCTTTTTCCCCCAATCGTTTGCCCTTCACATAACCGCGCGAGCTATATTCGTGCAGCGCCCAGTGCGGCATGCCACAGACGCCTCGGCCGCTGGCGACCAGTTGCATCATCATCACCGTCAGCTCCGAGGTGCGCACTTGTGCCGGCTCGATGTCGGCCGGTTCCAGAAAGCGCGTGAAGATGTCGAGGCGGTCGCGTTCCACCGGGTAGGTGATCAGCGTTTCCGTCAGCAAGTCTTCGGGGACGATGTACGGTTTACCCGCGAGAGCATGCTGATTGGCCACGGCGAGCATGGCTTCGTAGGTGAACAGTGGAACATAGGTGATGCCGGCGATTTCCAGTGGATCGGACGTCACCACCAGATCCAGATCACCACGGGCCAGGGCCGGCAACGGTGCAAAAGCGAAGCCTGAGGCGAGGTCGAGTTCGACTTCCGGCCAGGCATCGCGGAACTGGTCGATGGTCGGCATCAGCCACTGGAAGCAGCTGTGGCATTCGATGGCCATGTGCAAACGCCCGGCGGTGCCACCGGCCAGACGACCGATATCCCGTTCGGCGGCGCGCAACAGCGGCAGGGTCGCGTCGGCCAGTTGCAGCAGGCGCAAACCGGCACTGGTGAAACGCACCGGTTTGGTCTTGCGCACGAACAGGGCCATGCCCAGGCGTTCCTCAAGCTCCTTGAACTGGTGGGACAGCGCCGACTGCGTCAGGTGCAAACGGTCGGCGGCATCGACCAGGCTGTCGGCTTCACGCAAGGCGTGCAGGGTTTTCAGGTGACGGATTTCAAGCACCGAAGGCTCCATGAGGAAAACTTGTGATCAACGCAAAGATGGTGAGTTTGTCTCAAGTTGCGTGAGCTGTCGACCGTTACACCTCTTTAATCTGTGGAGCGCCGCACGTCCTTGTGCAGTGGCGCCGGTTCGCCGTTCACTGACTCCATCGGGTTTCGCGAACGTGTTCGGGTGGATCGAGCGTATAGCTGACGTTATCGATGTAGAGCGGGCCTTTGACCCTGAGAGGATCAGAAGGAAAGGACACTTGAATCTGGGCCTCCACTACGCCGTCCAACATGACGCCGGAGTATTTGAAAGACTTTTGTGCAGGTTTCAGCCACCAGCTACCGACGTCGTACTGGACTGGTCTACCGTCCTTTGCATAGCCCGTGATGAAGAGAACCAGAATCGCGTGCGTGTCGATGTTCGGCGGATCCTGATGGTATTTGGCCTCAGGCGCGGATGCATCGATCTGCAAGGTAAAGGCACCGGTTTGGGCATTGAATCGGTTCAACAGCACTACGCCGTTGTTTACACCGGGCAGCACCTGGGCCTGGACGCTGCGATTATGCTGAATGACGCTGGCTTCGCCTTGGAATGCGTGTACCTCCCAAGGATCAAACTCGCCCGTGTCGAAGTCGCCGTTCTGAAGAAGGTTTTTATTCATGTCTGCCATCCCTTGATCGTATCGACGGTTCACCATGAGTTCCGTCGTCGATCCATTGGCTGCGCAAACACTTGGCCGCGCTACTGTCAGATCTGACAGTAGCGACGGGCGGTAGCAGAGCGCGGATTCAAATCCCTTCGAAATGCTGCAGAACAATCGACTGTTCGGTGATTCTGGAGTCGAGCAGGGTCGGGTCGTCAGCGTGAGTCAGCTTGCGATGCGCCGGCAGTTTCAGGTGAGCCCTTTCGAATTGACGCAAGGGCCGGGTCGCCGAGCGGTAATGGAAATGCACGTACCAGAGCAATTGCGCAGGCTCCTGCGTGATGTTCCAGACTTCATATTCCTGCAGGTAGTTGGGGCGACCCTGATGATCCGCCAGTTGCCGGATCGCAAGGGGTTTGCGGATCTCCACCGCGTTTTGACCGATGAGGTCATCAAGCATGCCGTCGGTAGGCTTTTGACTGCTCAATGAGCGTTGGGTGCGCAAGGTCCGGCCTTCGACGATCAGCGCGGCGGCCTGATCGCGCAATTGCTGAATGATCGGCTGCTCTGCCGATTTGGCGGCGATACTGTCGGCACGGGTGGTGAGTTCACTCGCCTGACTGTCCATCATGTGCTGCAGGTCGACGGGCAGCATGCCGCGGTTGGCGTTGCTCTGCACCGTGGTGCGGTAAGCGGCCACGTTCTCCAGACGTTGCTGTGCCTCGGTTACCAGGGTGGCCAGACTCAGCTCGGCGGGGGAGGGAACTGCCAGGTTTTGCGGGTTGGTCAGGCGCACGACGCCATCGGCGCCATGTTCCCAGATCTCTTCATAGCCTCCAATCCCGGTGCTTCTGTATTGACGGGCGTTGGTCACGTTGTCCCATTGCTCCACGCCGTGGCGCAATTGGTTGTCATCAGTGATGAACACGCGCTGCAGAGGTTGCCCCGCGACCCTCGGCTCGGGTGGCCTGTTGATAGCGGCACGCGCTCGATCCGCCAGGCGATCAACGCCTTCCAGCAAGGGCTCGACTACGTCCAGATGAAAGAATTGCGGATAGCTGGCGGTCCATACCGTCATCTCGCGCCGATACTCGACGCAAGCGTCGATGCTTTCCTGAAGAATGCGATTACGTTGGGCGGTCGTGTTCTGCATGTTCGGCAAGTCGTACTGGCGGTACAGACGCAGATCGATTCTGTTGCGCAGGGGCTCTGCCATCGTCACAAAATAGCGCCATGAGGCATCGTCAGGGCTGCCGGGTTTTCTGACGAGTTCCAGGCGTTGGGAGGTTTTCAGGTACAGCAACACGGCTTCACTGTGACGGCTGTTCGTGTTATCGACCAGCGCCGAAATTTTCGGCCGGTCTTTAGCCAGCATGCGTTCATACCAGTGATTGACCTGATCCTTGAGTTCGCCCAACTGATCGAGCTGGTTGATGACCTCGACACGCAACCTGTGTATGTCTTCAATGTGTTTCAAACGTTCGGCCACAGCATTACCTGGCAGCGCATTGTGCAGTTGCTTCAATCGCTTGATTGCTCGTGTCGTGTCGAGAAATTTATGCGACAGGTGAATGGCGCGTCGCCGGTAACGATCAGTCAACAGCCATGCGGTCCTGCTTTGCATCTGGGCGACAGCCCTGCGTTTTCTGCCCTGGGTCAGCGCAGTCAACTCGGTCAACGCCTCATAACGCTGCCTGGCCAATTTGATATCGCCAACACAAGCGGCTTCGACCGCTGGCAACATGGTCAGGCGTTGCGCGTCCGTGGCTTCGCCGTAGGCATTGATCACCCGGTCACTTTTTGCTCCCCTGCGTTGCAATTGGCCGGCCAGTTCGTTAGCCGCGGCGGTCAGTTGATGGTGACGGCGGAAGTGTCGATCCACCAGCCAGCGCGGCAAGCGTTGGCGAATCACCGGTGGCCAGTAAGGCTCGAGCGTATCGGCGACACGCCCGACGACATTGCCACCCCCCACCACGGCGCCTTCAAGGGCTGTGCCGTGGACGCCGAACCAGGTGTCCCACTGCCCGCTTTCATCCAGTGCGATCGGCTGCTTGTAGGTTTTTCGCGAGTTGCCGGTCAGACGCCAGCTGCGCGAATCGCGGCTCAGCTCTACCTGGTAGAGGCGACCCTGACGCTCGATGAAGTCACCGTCTGCATGCCGGTAGATCCCGCGATAGAGGCCGTGGCCGACCGGCTCTGTGGCGGCCAGGGAAATCGGTTTTTCATATTCGTAATCCTTGAAGCGCGCCAGCACATGCCGGGCGTGACGCTGCGACTTGATCTGCAGTGCCGCCATATTGCGCACCACCGTGTGAAGCTGACGCGCCCGCGTCAACGCGCGGGTCGTCTGCGACAGCGTCGAGGCCGCGGCTTCGCCCGGAAGCAGATCCATGAACGCGTCGATCAACGACAACAGCATCGATTCGATTTCCACCAGACCGTCGGCCACATCGCCGCGCAAGAATGCGGCGGTCGCCTGATTGGCAGCGGTCCAGGCCTGGTAAAGGGCCAGTACGCTGCCGACGAAGGGCACCATGCCCAAGGCCATTTTGATGTAGTTGAAAGCGCGCGGGCCTTTCAGGGCGTAACGCTCGAAGAACAAGTCATCATTGGAGCGCGACGTGCCGCGATGGGCTTCGATCAAGCGTCCCATGTGCGCGTCGAGCAGGTGCGCGGCCAGCGAAGTACTGGCCGGCCAGCGCACGCCGACTTCGATAATGGCATCGAAGTTTTTTTCCACGGCCTGACCGATACGCCGGACATGGGCCCTGACGTTGCCCTGCAAGGTCCTGCCTGCCAGGTAGTCGATCCATTTGTCAGTTGCGCACAAAGTGAACAGCCCTTTGCGCGCCGCCTCGAGCGTGTCGTAGCGGCGGAAAAACTGCCCGTCGTGGCTGTCCGGCAGGTACAGCAGGGTGACGCCGCTGATCTGCTCTTGGATGAAGCTGACGCCGGACAGCGTCACCGGGCCTTCGCCGGGGGTGTCCTTGCCACCGACTTTCAGCGACACCGGCAACAGCACAAGGCGCTTGCCGTTGGCTTGCCACGCCTGTGGGGTGTCGGCATCGATAGCGGTGTTCAGCAGCACTGCTTCATCAGGGCTGAGGTGTTTTTGCAGGCGTGCATTTTCGCTCTGTATTTTCAGCATCAGGCGCCAGGGCTCGATCAGGCTTTCCCGGCGATGTTGTCTGACGAATGCCGACTCGCTGGCGGCGCCCTGAAAGGCGTCACGGATCTTCTGCTCATAGGCTTTGGGCAGGTCGAGTTCCGGCAGGACCCTGCGCAGATAGGTCAGGTTGATGCCGTTGAGCAGGCGCGTGCGATCTGTCCTGTGCGTCGCAGTGATCTCCAGGCGCAGGAAGACCAGGCGTTGTGAAAGCGAGTCATTGAGCACCGATTGCACGTTATCGATATTGAGCTGGGCCAGGTCCTCCAGTGACATTTTGCTGTGTGCTTTGCTGGGCACAATGTTGGTCGTCTTCCTGATGCCACCGGGCCCAGCCTCGGGCACCTGTTCGGTGGTGGTCGAGTCGGGCAGTTCAACCAGGATGGAAAAGTCGCCATCAAGGGAAAAGTCCTTGCGCAGGCGTGCGTGCAGGTGACGTCGGGTGAAGTCGTCACGGGGCTCCAGCGCAAGCGTCATCAGCGCGTGGCTTTGGCGCATCGCCGCAATGTACGCCTCGATGTTCTGTTTCAACGCGCTGCGCTCGTTCTCTTTGAGCGTGACCAGCCAGCCCGGCAGATGCCCGGCGAGGGTGCCGCTGCGTTCCTGTTCCTGCAGATGAGCAAAGGCCAGTTGTCTGGCGGCGTGCAGCGGAACCTGCAGATGGGCGAGGTAGCCCTGGCGCAGGATTACCAGTGCATCGGCCTGCTCGGGAATACCGCGCAGGGGTGTGGCTTTTGCTTCGAAGTCGGTCACCAGCTCATTGAGGCAGTGATGTAACGGGTCTGTGCTGATGGGGCTCAGTTGCAGGGTCAGGTTGCTGTCGTGATCCAGAATCCGGAACACCTCGCACTCCAGCGTGCGGCGATCAGCAAAGCGTTGCAGGCCCCCACCATTGCCCGGCCAGTAGAGCATCAGACTGGAAGTCGCGGTGCGGTCGGCGAGTGCGGCTTGTGCTCCGATGACCAGCGCGCCCCGGAGCACTTCGCTCTGCGTTGTCGTGACCCCGTCCTGGGTTTCGCTCAGTGACAAGGTCAGGCTGGCCGCCGTGATGTCCGCGTCGCGTTCGGCCGCGACGGGCTTATCCAGCACGGCTTTGAGCAGGTCATGTTCGCCGCTGTCGAGTTGGCCCAGCGCCGCTTGCAGTCTGCCTTCGGCATACAAGCCGTCCAGGTGTGCCTGGCGCAGGGCACTGAACGCCGTATTGAAGGTGCTCACGTCGAGGGCCGTTTCGCGGTAAAGCAGCGTTGTGGCAGCGGTCGTGCCGGCTTGTTCGGCGGTTTCCAGCGCATCGAGGGCGTCCTGGCATTCTCGGTATCGAGCGCCGTCGCTGTCATTGTCCTGCAAGCGCTCAAGCGCTTCGCGCTGGCGTTTGAGCGCCGCGTGGCGCATGGCCAGTGGAATCCCGGCCGACAGGCTGCCGAACAGCGGTGTCTCGTCCGTCTCGACATCGCTGGTGGACGTAAGCGGTTTTGGCGGCGTCGCCACGATGATCGCGCTGCTGCGCTGATGATCGATCAGGTCGACGTGCACCAGTGAGCGCGCGCCATGCGCCCTGATCCCGGGATGGCCCTTGTTGGTATTGCTCAAGGCGTAGAGCTGCGCGTGGTGGCGGTTGGCGAACAGATCGCTGGCGCCGGTGACCATCGGCTCGAGCGCTGCGCTGTAGTCAACGCGCTGGATGGTCTTGGGCAGTCCGGTGGGAATCTGTACCTGACCGGCCAGCCACGTCTGCATGTCTGCGCGAGTGGTGAAAGCCTGGATCGATGTGGCGTTGCCGGGCAGATAAAGCAACGGAGCGGCCGTGGCCAAATCGCCGACGCTGATGACCCAGGCACCGGGGAGTTTGATTCTGCTGCCATTGCTCAGCACCAGTGCCAGTTTTTCCGTGTGCACAGGCTGGCCATCGATCGTCAGCACGCCGTCACCTGAATCAATGATCAGTTGCAGGGTTTTGAGTTGCGCCGCGGTAATGGCCTGGTGGGCGAGGGCCATGTGCGCAGTGGCTTCGAAATGCGCACGGTAAAGCTGCGTGGCGCGGGTACGTCGCGACACGGGCGTGCGCGGCGCCCGCGCATCCCAGAATTCTGCCCAGCGAATCTCGTGGCTTTTGCGTGGGTCGAGGGCTTTGAGTTTTTCCAGGAGTTGCAGCGGCTTCAAGGCGTACAACGGATGGTTGGCGCGTAGGCCGGAGAGGACACAATGCTGATCCAGATCGGTTTCCAGCGTCGGCTGTTGAACGACGAAGGCACAGGCGTCGGTGAGGCTGACGAAGTGTTCCGGCTGGCCATCGGTGGCAGCAAAGCGCAGTCCGGTTTTTTCACCGTCCAGTTGCAGTTGTTGGCGCAGCAGTTCATTGATGCTGTCGCGCAGGGCCGGGCTGGCGGCAAACAGGTCGCGTAAACCCTCGCTGCTGGCGCGCCAGCGTTGGCAGGCCTGCAGCAACAGGCTGTCATCAATGGTTTTCGGCAAGTGCTCGACGGTCTCGGGCAACGGTGACGGTGCGGGGAGTTCATCCGGAATAAGGCGCTCGGGCATGGTGGTGTGACTCGCATTGGCGGGGCGGGGAATCCGTCCCTGAGCGGGTCATTCAAGAGAAATCGCGCAAGGCGATGGCGGTACATAGATATTGTTTGCATCAACGGTCGATGACCGCTCGGCACTCTTCATCAAACTGTCATGGAAGTGTGGCAGCGCGCTTGAACAAACTTCATCAGACTCGCGCTCTACTGGGGTTCTGCGTTTCGGTGTTTTTCATGGTCAAGGGATTTTTATCGGTCGCGGCTGTTCTGGCCGCGATTTTTTTCGGATCGTCGGCATGGGCGGCGGCGCGTTGCGACGTCAATGTGCCGACCGAGCATGTTGATCTGCAGCAGGTGAGCCTGGCTTACCAGAGCATTGGTCGCACGTCGGATCCGGCGTTGTTGCTGGTCATGGGCCTGGGTGGTCAGTTGATCCACTGGCCGGATGAAGTGGTGGTCGCGCTGTGTCAGCAGGGCTTTCGGGTGATTCGCTATGACAACCGCGACGTCGGTTTGTCGACCTGGCGTCAGGCGCCGGCGGAGGCCAATCTGACCTTTGAAGTGCTGCGCTACAAACTCGGTCTGCCGGTGGCGGCGCCCTACAGCCTGACGGATATGGCAGACGATGCGCTGGGCTTGATGGACGCGCTGCATGTTGAGCAATTCCATGTGCTAGGCGCAAGCATGGGCGGGATGATTGCCCAGCACATGGCGGCAATGGCACCGCAGCGGGTCGAGAGCCTGACATTGATCATGACCACCTCGGGCGCCGAAGGCCTGCCGGCACCGAGCGCGGCACTGGTGCAGTTGTTGTCGCGTCGCGGCGCACCGAATCGACAGGTGGCGCTGGAGCAACAGGCTGACCTGCTCGCCGCGTTGGGCAGCCCGACGGTCACCGATGATCGTCAGGCCTTGCTGCATCAGGCCGCGCTGTCCTACGACCGTGCGTTCAACCCCGAAGGTGTGAAGCGGCAGATCATGGCGATCCTTGCCGAGCCGAGCCGGGTGGCGTTACTCAATCAATTGCGAGTGCCGACGCTGGTGGTGCATGGCACGGCGGATCCGTTGTTGCCGGTGATGCACGGGGTGCATCTGGCGGCGCATATTCGCGGCAGTCAGTTGAAGCTGATTCCTGGTCTGGCGCATCGTTTTCAAGAGGCGTTCAAAGCGCCGTTGCTGGCGGCGGTGCTGCCGTATTTGCAGGCGCATCGTGAAGACACCTCGCATTGGGCGCAGGTTGAGCCGGTGGTGGGTGGGAATCTGCTGTAACCGAGGTATTTGTGTTGTCTGAGCGGGCCTCTTCGCGAGCAGGCTCACTCCCACAGGGAACGCATTCCAAGGGTGGGAGCGAGCCTGCTCGCGAAGGGGCCGCTATGGTCACCAAAAATCTGAAGCAGGTGTATCGTGCAAACTTTCCCGCACGATTTCCCCCCGCGAGGTGTGTGATGAGTTCTGCCTTGAACATCGACTTTGTCAGCGACGTCTCCTGCCCCTGGTGTGTCGTCGGTTTGCGTGGCCTGTTACAGGCGCTGGAGATCCTGCGCAACGAAGTGCAGGCCGAGATCCGGTTTCAGCCGTTCGAACTGAATCCGAAAATGGGCGCCGATGGACAGAACATTGCCGAGCACATTCAAGAGAAATACGGCTCGACGCCTGAGCAATCGCAGAAGAATCGCGAAGCCATTCGTGCCCGTGGCGCTGAACTCGGGTTTGCCTTTCGCACTGACGGCAACAGCCGTATCTACAACACTTTCGATGCGCACCGCTTGCTTCATTGGGCCGGACTTGAAGGTCTGCAGTTGCCGCTGAAAGAGGCGCTGTTCAAGGCCTATTTCAGCGATGGCGGCAATCCGTCGGATCATCGACAACTGGTGCAGATTGCTGAAAGCGTCGGGCTGGATCGCCAGCGAGCCGAGGCGATTCTGGCGTCGGACGAGTTTGCCGATGAGGTGCGTGAAGAAGAGCAATTGTGGTTGCAGCGCGGGGTGAGTTCGGTGCCGACCGTTGTGTTCAACAGTCAGTACGCGGTGACCGGCGGGCAACCGGTGGAGACGTTTGTCGGGGCGATCCGGCAGATCATGGCTGAGTCCAAGGGCGGCACTGTCAACTGAAAAGCTAAAAGCCCCTCACCCTGGCCCTCTCCCGGAGGGAGAGGGGACTGATTGGGGGATGCTGGAGTGATACGCCGACCTGAGCGTGTTGTAGCGAATCCATAATCGACTGGATCTTTCAGGTCAATGTCAGACGCAAGACACCTCGGTCGGCGCCCTCTCCCGGAGGGAGAGGGCTGGGCGGGCGGCGTTCCGATGAGGGTGGTTTTTGACCTTAGCTGTGCAGGCGAACCCAAACGGTCACCAACACGGTGGCCGCCATCAACCATGCCACCGCCGCCACCGCCAGCGACGCCTCCAGCCGCAACCGGTCAACCATCACATATAAAGTCGCCAGATAGATGAAGTACGGAATGATCGACCACATGCCGAACACGATTGTGGTCTTCAGATCATCAACCGAACGCCCCTTGCCGACGATGTAATGCGCAATCAGTGCAAACGTCGGAAACAGCGGCACCAATCCGGCGATGTAGTAGTTTCTGGTTTTCGACAGCGCCGCGAGGATCAGCACCACCGCGGCGCCGATAGCGGCCTTCAGAATCAGATCCATCAGTGGCTCAACCCGTACTTTTTAACTTTATCGAACAGCGTGGTCTTGGCCATGCCCAGCTCAAGACTGGCCTGAGTCAGGTTGCCGCCGCTGCGTTGCAGGGCGTCGCTGAGCAGGTTGCGTTCGAACGCTTCCACCGCTTCGGCAAACGCCAGGCCTTGTCCGCCACTGCTGGCGCCGGACTTTTTGAATGCTGGCAGGCCGAGGGCAAACCGTTCGGCGACGTTGCGCAGTTCGCGTACGTTGCCCGGCCAGTCGTGGCTCATCAGGTTCGACAGGGTCTGGTTGTCCAGTTCCGGCAGTGCGCGGTCGAAACGCAGGGCTGACTGCTGGGTGAAGTGTTCGAACAGTTGCAGGATGTCTTCGCGGCGCTCGCGCAGTGGCGGCAGTTCCAGGGTCACGACGTTGAGGCGGTAGTACAAGTCGCTGCGGAACTCACCGGCCTTGCTCGCTTCGTCGAGGTCGGATTTGGTCGCTGCGATCACCCGGCAATCCACGGCCACGCTCTGGTTCGAGCCGAGGCGTTCGAGGGTGCGTTCCTGCAACACGCGCAGCAGTTTGATCTGCAGCGGCAGTGGCATGCTTTCCACTTCGTCGAGGAACAGCGTGCCACCGTCGGCGTGTTCGATCTTGCCGATACGGCGTTTGCCGGCACCGGTGAAGGCGTTGGCCTCGTGGCCGAAAATCTCGCTTTCGAAAAGGTTTTCCGGCAGGCCGCCGCAGTTCAGCGCGACGAATTGCTTGCTGTGGCGACGGCTGAAATCGTGCAGACAGCGGGCAACCAGTTCCTTGCCGGTGCCGGTCTCGCCTTCGATCAGCACGTTGGCTGAGGTGTCGGCGACGTTGGCGATCAGTTCGCGCAGGTTCTGCATCGCCGGCGAGCGGCCGATGATCCGCCCCTCCAGGGAATCGCGTTCGGCCAGTTGCCGGCGCAGCGAAGAGACTTCACGGGCGAGGCTGCGTTGCTCCAGCGCACGCCGCGCGACGTCGACCAGACGCTCCGGCGAGAACGGTTTTTCCATGAAGTCATAGGCGCCTTTCTGCATCGCGCCGACGGCCATGGAAATGTCGCCGTGGCCGGTGATCAACACCACCGGCAGGCTGCGATCGCGTTGCTTGAGGCGGGTCAGCAGTTCCAGGCCATCGATGCCCGGCAGGCGAATGTCGCTGATGACGATGCCGGCAAAGTTGTCGCCGACCCGCTCCAGCGCTTCTTCGGCACTGCCGACGCCGACGCAGGGAATGTCTTCGAGGGTCAGCGCCTGTTGGCAGCCGAGCAGCACATGGGGGTCGTCTTCGACGATCAGCACACTAAGGTCGTGGTTCATATTGGCTCGGCAGGAGTAGGGCTTACCAACGGTAAACTGAGGACGAAGGTGGTGCCACCGCTGGCCGGGTGTTCAACACCCAGATGCCCGCCGGTGGCGGCCGCGAGGCTGGCGGAAAGGGTCAGGCCAAGACCCAGGCCTTGTTCGCCGGGTTTGGTGGTGAAGAACGGTTCGAACAGATGCTTGCGCGCTTCGGCGTCGATGCCGTGGCCGTTGTCTCGCACGCGCAGGCGATATTTGCCGTTGAATTCTTCACCTTCCAGCCACAGTTCGGGCAGCGGTTGCGCCTGCATGGCGTCAAGGGCGTTGCCGATCAGGTTGACCAGAATCTGTTCGAGGCGGGTCTGGTCGATCTGCACCTGGACATCAATGAACTGGCGGTGGATGTTGACCGCCGAACTCTCCAAGCGTGCCCCGAGCAGTTGCAGCGCCGCCTCCACGGCTTTGCCGAGGCTGGCCTGGCCCTGATTGTCACCGCGCCGGGCAAACGAACGCAGGCTGGCGGTGATCCGGCCCATGCGGTCGATCAGCTCGTTGATGGTCTTGAGATTGGTGCTGGCGACATCGAGCTGACCGCGTTCGAGGAAGCGCACGGTGTTGCCCGACAGCGTGCGCATCGCCGCCAGCGGCTGGTTCAATTCGTGGGCGATGCTGGTCGACATCTGGCCGATGGCGGCGAGTTTACCGGCCTGAACCAGTTCATCCTGCGCACGGCGCAATGTCTCTTCGGCCTGACGGCGTTCGCGGATCTGGCTCTTCAGGCGCTCGTTGCTGGCGCGTAGGTCGGTGGTGCGTTCGGTAATCCGACGCTCCAGTTGATTGTTGGCTTCCTGCAAGGCTTCGCGGGCGGCGAGGCGGGTGGCGATGACCTTGCGCCGCTCGTTCCAGGCGATCAACAGGAACGCCACCAGCGCAAACGCGACCGCCACCAGAATCCCTTGGTTGATGGCTTCGCGGCGCAGGTCCTGCAACGGCGTGAGCAGGGTGAAATTCCACGGTGTGTCGCTCAGTGGCCGGGTCTGTGCCAGATAGCTGATGTCGTCATCGTCGGAGCGCACTTCGCTGTTGGCGGGGAAGGTGAGTTTCTCTACGCCTTCGGACAGGGTTTCCCGTGCCAGCGGTTGCAGTTCGTTGAGCGGGAACCAGTAGTACTGCAGGCTGCGCGCGAGTTTCTCCTTGATTTCGTCACTCAGTGCAATTACCGATTTGAGGCGACGAGCCGGATCGCTGGAGAGAATGATGATGCCGTTCTCATCGCTGACGAAGGCTTCCAGACGCGCGCGTTGCCAGCGTTCTTCCATGGCTTCGAGGCGCACTTTGACCACGGCGACGCCGATGATCTTGCCGTGTTCTTCGAGGCCGTGGGCGAGGTAATAACCGGGTTCGCCGTTGGTGCTGCCGATACCGTAGAAACGGCCCGGCTCGCCGCGGATGGCTTTCTGGAAGTAGGCGCGGAAGGACAGGTCTTCACCGAGGTAACTGTCGACATCGCGCCAGTTGCTGGTGGCCATGACGCGACCGGTGGTGTCCATGACGTAGATGGCCCGACTGCGGCTGCGCCGGTTCAGGCCTTCAAGGTAATCGTTGACCGTTTGCCGGTGTTCCGGGGTCGGGTCGGCCAGCAGCTGCGACACACTGGTTTCGAGTTCCAGCAGGCTGGGCAGATAGGTGTACTTGCTGATTTCGCTTTCGACGGCGCGGGCGTTCAGTTCGAGCTGACGCTGGCCGCTTTCGCTGAGGCTGCGAATGCCGAAATGCTCGCTGGTCCAGAAGCCGGCATAACCCAACCCGATCATCAGGATGATGACCAGCGGCGGCAGGAACAGATGACGAATCAGACGAGGCTTCACGGCAAGTGATGGCGGCGCGGCGCGATAGAGAGTGGGGTCGCATTTCATCACAGTTGCCTTGGGTCAACCACAACACTTGTCGCGAGGGCACCGCCGGCCCTTGTGGGAGCGACCCTGCTCGCGAAAGCGGACTGACATTCAACCTCCAGGCTGAATGTAATGGCCTCTTCGCGAGCAGGCTCGCTCCCACAGGGATGGAGTAATGCCCCGGCAGGTGTGTTGGTTTTAGTGCTGCAGGATTTTCTCGAGGAAGTGCTGCGCGCGTTCGGAGCGGGCGCTGATGTCGCCGAAAAACTCCTCTTTCGGGCAGTCCTCGATGATCTTGCCGGCGTCCATGAAGATCACGCGGTCGGCCACTTTGCGCGCGAAGCCCATTTCGTGGGTCACGCACATCATGGTCATGCCTTCGTGGGCCAGTTGCACCATCACGTCGAGTACTTCGTTGACCATCTCCGGGTCGAGCGCCGAGGTCGGTTCGTCGAACAGCATGACAATCGGGTCCATCGCCAACGCACGGGCAATTGCCACGCGCTGTTGCTGGCCGCCGGACAGTTGCCCCGGGTGCTTGTGGGCGTGCGCCGACAGACCGACGCGCTCAAGCAGTTGCAGACCTTTCTTGGTCGCCTCTTCCTTGCTGCGGCCCAACACCTTGATCTGCGCGATGGTCAGGTTTTCGGTGATGGTCAGGTGCGGGAACAGTTCGAAGTGCTGGAACACCATGCCCACGCGCGAGCGCAGTTTCGGCAGGTTGGTCTTCGGGTCCGCAATCGAGGTGCCGTCGACGACGATGTCGCCTTTCTGAAACGGCTCGAGCGCGTTGACGCATTTGATCAGGGTCGATTTGCCGGAACCCGACGGGCCACAGACCACGATCACTTCGCCTTTTTTGACCTCGGTGCTGCAATCAGTCAGCACCTGGAAGTCCCCATACCACTTGTTGATGTTCTTGATAGAGATCATACGGCGAACCTTTTTTGCAGACGCTTGACCAGCAGCGAGGCGGAAAAGCTGATGATGAAGTAGACGACACCGGCGAAGATCAGGAACTCGTTGGATCGACCGATGATGTCGCCGCTGGAACGGGCGGAGTTGAGGAAGTCCACCAGGCCCACGGTGTAGACCAGCGAGGTGTCCTGGAACAGGATGATCGACTGTTGCAGCAGCAACGGGGTCATCTTGCGGAACGCCTGGGGCAGGATGATCAGACGCATGGTCTGGCCATAGGTCATGCCCATCGCTTGCGCGGCGGCCATCTGGCCTTTGGGGATCGACTGCACACCGGCCCGGACGATTTCGCAGAAGTACGCGGCTTCGAACATCATGAAGGCCACGACGCAGGAGGTGAACGCACCGATCGGCGTGTCTTCGCCGGTAATCCAGCGCAGCACGAACGGCACCGCCAGGTAGAACCAGGTGATCACCAACAGCAGCGGGATCGAACGGAAGTAGTTCACATAAGCGCCGGCCACCCGCGACAGCAGTTTGCTCGACGACAGGCGCATCAGTGCGAGGATGGTTCCCAGCACGATGCCGCCGACCACACCCATGACCATCAACTGCAAGGTCATGACCATGCCGTTCCACAGGCCCGGAATGGCGGGGATGATGCCACTGAAATCGAAGTCCATTATTTACCCCCCACGGAGATCAGGCCGGGCACTGCGACTTTCTTCTCGACCATGCGCATCAGCAACATCAGGCTCATGTTCAGGGTGAAGTAGATCAGCGTGGCCAGGGTGAAGGCTTCAAACAGGTTGGCCGAGAACTCGGCGGTCTGTTTGGTTTGCGCCAGCAGTTCCATCAGGCCGATCAGGGACGCCACGGAGGAGTTCTTGAAGACGTTGAGGAATTCCGAGGTGAGCGGCGGAATGATGATCCGGTAGGCCTGGGGCAGCAGCACGTTCCAGTAGATTTGCGGCAGCTTGAAACCCATGGCGCGGGCGGCGGATTCCTGGCCGCGTGGCAGCGCCTGGATGCCGGTACGCACTTGCTCGCAGACACGGGCGGCGGTGAACAGGCCCAGGCACACGACAACGCTCAAGTAAGCCGAGGTGGTCGGGTTGAGGTCCTGTTTGTACCAGTCCTGCAGGTTTTGCGGCAGCAGGTCGGGTACCAGGAAGTACCAGATGAACAGCTGCACCAGCAGTGGTACGTTACGGAACAGCTCGACGTAGCAGGTGGCGATGCCCGATACGATGCGGTTTGGCACCGTGCGCATAACCCCCAGAATGGAGCCCAGCAGCAAGGCGATGATCCACGCCACGATGGCAATGGCAATGGTCCAGCCCAAACCGGAGACGTACCAGTCGAGATAGGTCTCGCTGCCGACGCCGGTGGACTTGAAGAACACGCCCCAGTCCCAGTTGTAATTCATTAGGGTCTCCCCTCGATTCGATCGATGTACAAGTGCCCGCCTGGGGAAACTCCGTTCCCTCCCTGACCTTGACGGTCAGGCACACGCGATCGGCTCGACAGCCACCGGTTCGAGTGTTTCCAGAAAATGCCAGCAGGGAGTGACCGTCCCCTGAAAAGGCAGGCGCCTCTTCAAGGGATAAGGTTAGTCAGAAATCAGGATTTCTTGTCGTCAGCCGCTTTGTCGGTCGGATTGGCGATCAGGGCCTTGAGTTCGTCGCTCATCGGGAAGTTCAGATTCAGGCCTTTTGGTGGAATCGGCTGCATGAACCACTTCTCGTAGATCTTGTTGATTGCGCCCGATTTGTAGGTCGCGACGATGGCGTCATCGACAGCCTTTTTGAATGGTGCGTCGCCTTTGCGCATCATGCAGCCGTAGATTTCATAGGACTGCGGAGTGCCGGTCACGGCCCAGTCGGTGGCTTTCTTGGCTTTGGCGGCTTCGCCGGCCAGCAGTGCGTCGTCCATCATGAACGCTACGGCACGACCCGATTCCAGCATCTGGAAGGATTCACCATGGTCTTTGGCGGAGATGACGTTCATGCCCATCTGCTTGTCGGCGTTCATCGCCTTGAGGATGCGCTCGGAGGTAGTGCCAGCGGTGGTCACGACGTTCTTGCCTTTAAGATCGTCGAAATCCTTGTACTTGGAGTCAGCCTTGGACAGCAGACGGGTACCGATTTCGAAGATGCCGACGGAGAAGTCAACCTGCTGCTGACGCTCGACGTTGTTGGTGGTGGAGCCGCACTCGACGTCCACGGTGCCGTTCTGCACCAGCGGGATACGGGTCTGCGAGGTCACCAGGTTGTATTTGACTTGCAGGTTTGGCAGGTCGAGGTCTTTTTTGATCGCTTCGACGATGGCCAACTGAATGTCGTGGGAGTAACCGACGGGTTTGCCGGAAGCATCCGCAATGTAGGAAAACGGAATGGAGGCGTCGCGGTGGCCCAGGGTGATCACACCGGACTCTTTGATTTTCTTCAGGGTGCCGGTGAGTTCGGCGGCGAAAACTGGCGTGCTGATCAGAGCGGCCGCAATGGCTGCGCCCAGGATATGGGGAACGATGCGCATCAAATTTTCCTCGAATTGTTTTTTTTATGGAGCCAGTTCGTCGGCCCTTTTGTGCTTCGAATGCCTGACGGCTCCTGAAGTGTTGGCACAGCAGGCATTCGTCGAGAGAGTGTAGAGCATGAGTCGTGCCAGACCCGCCGCAGATAGTTAAATCGTTGTTTTGTAAGCTTATTAAACTTTTGTGGCGGTGCTTTTCAGCGCAACTGATCCGGTTAACCGAATCGACCGTGAAGTCGCGTTCGGAAAACCGAACGCATCGCTTCAGCGCCACACCGGCAGGCAATCAAATACGAACAGCAAATGCGACACCGCGCAGATCACTCCGAAAAACAGCACCAGGACGATCATTGGCGTGCCGCCCCACACGCGATAGCGCGGACTGCCAAAGCGCTTGCGCGAAGCGCGTGCCAGCAGCGCCGGGGTGATCACCGCCCACAATGTCGCCGCCAACCCGGCGAAACCGATGGCATGCAGAAAACCTTCCGGCCACAGAAAACCACCGAGCATCGGCGGCCCGAACGTCACGGCTGCCGTCTGCAGACGACCGACGGGGCTGTCGTCGAACTTCAGCACATCGGCCAGGTAATCAAACAAACCCAGGGTCACCCCGAGAAACGAACAGGCCACGGCGAAATTGGAGAAAAACGTCAGCAGCAGATCGACATTGGCGCTGTTGAGTCTTGCCCCCAGGGCGCTGATCAGCACATCGATATTGCCGCCGCGCTGGGCGATGTCCTTGAATATGTCGCGGGGAATGTTGCCCATGCTGCACAGCATCCACACCAGATACAGCACCAGTGCGATCAAGGTGCCGCCGACCAGACAAGCGCGAATCCGCTGCGGGTCCTTGCCGTAATGCTTCATCAGGCTCGGCACGTTGCCGTGAAAACCGAACGAAGTCAGGCAGAAGGGCAGGGTCACCAGCAGATAAGGCCAGTAATGGCTGTCGCCGCTATTCAGATTGAGCAGCGTGGTGCTTTGCACATGGCCCAGCAAACCGCCGAAGGTCAGAAAGAACGCCAGAATTTTTGCCCCGAACACCAGCGTGGTCATGCGACTGACCGCCGTGGTGCTGAGCCAGACGATAAATGCCACCACCAGGGTGAAACACAAACCACCGGTTCGCGACGACAGCGCAAGCCCGAGTGATTGCGCCGTGTGATGAATCACCGAACCGCTGGCGGAAATGTAGGCGTACGTCAGGGTGTACAGGACAAACACAATGCTCAAACCATTCAAGCGGCTCCAGCCACGCCCCAGCAGATCCCGGGTAATGGTGGAAAAACTCGCGCCTTCACGGTAGTTGAGATTGGCTTCAAGAATCATCAGGCCCGAGTGCAACGTGCAGAACCAGGCAAACAGCAGCACGGCGACCGAGCCGTAGAACCACAGCCCGGACATGATTACCGGCAGTGAGAACATGCCGGCACCGACGATGGTGCCGCCGATGATCATGGCGCCGCCGAGAATCGACGGCGAGCGTTCGACGGCGGGAGCGGAGGATATTGAGGTGACACGCATGGCAAGGCCCGCAATTTGAATTGTTACAGGTGCATTGATGCAGAGCCCCTGTAGAGGGTGAGCCTGCTCGCGATAGCGGTGTGGCAGACGAAGCTGATGTCGACCGACACGACGCCTTCGCGAGCAGGCTCGCTCCCACAGGGATCGTGGTTTAACCGATGTTGAACAGGTGCGTCAGATGCCGCACGTTCGCCAGCAAAAAGTCGTCCTGCCCCGGTAGCGCATCGAACGACAAGCCCACCGGCAACGCACCCGCCGCCGCCACCGGAACGCTGATGCTCGGCGCCGCCAGATTGCTCGCCGGGTCGGTATTACGCACGAACGTTTCAAAGTTGCTTTCATCCGAGCAATCGCTGAGCAGCGGCGCGCTGCAAGTGACGGTCGGGTAAGCCAGCAGATCCAGTTGATGGCGACTGAAGAGAGCGTGGTATTCCTGCTCCAGACGCAGTTTGCTCATCAATGCCTGCACGTAATCGGTGTAGGAAATTGCCGGGCTTTCCAGTTGGGCGGTGAGGATTTTCTTGATCGCCGGATCACGGATCTGCGCGAGGATGTCGAGGAACTGCGCGCCGCGTCCTGCTTTCATCAGGAACCGCGGAAAATCGATGAAAAACTCATAGATCGGCAACGGAAACTGAATGCTCTCGTTGATCTCGCCAATCACGGCATCGTCGACCGGCACGATGATCACACCGCGATCGGCCAAGGTATCGATGGCCGTGCGGCAAGCGCGTTGCACGTTGTCAGCGAGGTCGGTCCAGAGAAAACGCTCGGGAATGCCAATGCGCAGCGACCGGGTTTCTGGCTGATGCAGGCAGCCGGTCAGTTGCGTGTGAACGAACTGACAATCCTCCACGGTGCGGGTCAACAAGCCCGGAGTGTCTTTGGTTTGCGACACCGGGACGATGCCGTCGACCGGATAAACGCCGATGGTGGGGCGAAACCCGACAATCCCGCAGAACGCCGCCGGTATCCGTACCGACCCCCCTGTGTCGGTGCCGACCGCGCACGCCACCAGTCCGGCAGCGACGGCGGCAGCACAGCCGCCGCTGCTGCCACCGGCACTGTGGCGTTCGTTGACAGGGTTGATCACCGCGCCATGGGAATGGTTGGCCGAGGTCACGCCGAACGACAATTCGTGCATGTTGTTCTTGCCCACAATCTGCGCGCCCAATTGCCGAAAGCGCTCGACGATGCCGGCATCGGTCTGCGGCACATAGTCGGCCAGCCCGGGCGTACCGGCGGTGGTCGGCAGGCCGCTGACGTTGATGTTGTCCTTGAACGACACGGGCAGGCCATACAGTGCGTTGTCGCGCCCGAAGGCATTTGCCTTGAACCCCGACGGGTCAAAGGTGATGAAACTGTTCAGGTGTTGCATCTGCACATGACGCTCGCGCAAGGCTTGCTGCCAGGTGTCAGGGCAGTGTTGGCCACTGCGAAATCCGTTGACGAGCTGTTCAATGGAAAGCTGGTTGTACATGGATGATTCTCGGCATTAAAAGGGACTGGCTCAGCAGTAGCGGTACTGCGAGTGCAGGTCATCGAGCGGGTTACCGGCAATCAGGTCGCCGCCCAGGCTGCTGATCACCGCGCACGCGCCATTCAGCGCGGTTTGAATCGCGCCTTCGGCCCAGCCTCCGGTGAACGAGGCGCCGCAACCGGCCAGGTACAAACCGGTGTCCTGTTGCGGGTCGAGAGCCGTGCGGAACTGATAGAACAGGCGCTCTGAGTAAATATCGTCGCCGGGGAAGTTCAGCTTGAAAGCGCCGAGCGCGTGTTTGTCGGTCAGCCAGTCGTATTCCAGAACGTAGCGCTGGTAGTCACCGTCCAGCGGGATCAAATGGCTGGCAAATTCCGGCGCGCTCATTGCCAGTTCATCGACCAGTCGCAGGCAGCGTTGCACCTTGTCGGTCATCGAGACCATTTTGTGCGAGTCGTCTTCCCAGGTGTAACTGATCAGCACCACACCCCAGGAATCCGGATCTTGCGGCGCGTAGTCCAGGCAATACACGCCTTTGACCAGGGTGTCGGTCTGGATGTTTTGCGCCAGGCCATGTTTGAGCCAGAACTTGTCTTTGGTCAGGATGAACAGCTTGGATGAGCCGACCATGTGCGTTTCGTTGATCGCCCGCGCGACGTCGCGATTGACGAACGCCTGGTTCTGCGTGAGCTTGAGGTTCACTTGCAGGGCGCGGGTCGTGGTGGTGGTGATCACGCGGTCGCAGGCGTAGGTTTCGCCATTGCTGCCGGCCAGCAGAATCTCGCCGTGTGCGCCTTTGTTGATCGATTCGATGCGTGTGCGGCAAATCATGTCGCGCAGCTGAATGCCGTTGAACGAGGTGTCGGCAATCCGCTCGGCCAGCGAGGAAATGCCGTTGGGCACCAGGCGCTGATTGACCTCCAGTGCATTGACCACCAGCCGCAGGATTTCGGTGAACGAGGCGCGGTACACCGATTGGAAACCGCCGGAACCAATGCCCAGCGAGCCGAACAGATGGAAGTCTTCGGGTTTGCGCCACGGCTTGCCGCCCGGCGGGTTTTTGCCGGTGAAGATGCGCACCATCGCCGAGTAGAACGAGCTATCGCCGAAGCAGTCGAGGTAGCGTTGCCACTCGGGCTGCACCTCGCAGTAATTGTGCTGTTTGAGCAGCTCGGTGATCAGCAGTGGTGGCGCCAGGCATGTGCCGTCATCGAGGGTGACGCCTTCATTGAGAAAGGCGACCCAGCCCTGGTGCACGGTGCTGAACAGCTCTGGCGGCGGCTGCATGGCTGCCCAGTGATGGGCTTCGCCGCGGTAGTGGATTTCGGTGTCGACGATGCCGGGGTCGGGAAACGCTTCGGTGGTCTGGATGCCGAAGCGATTGAGGTAGTGAAACAGCCCGACCTCACTCGGCGGAAAGCGCATGGCGCCCATTTCGGCGATGAATTGCGGTTGTTCTTCATCAAAACACTGGGTCAGCAGACGCCCGCCGACATGCTCGGGTTCGGCTTCAAACAACGTGACGCGACGTGCACCGGCGCGTAGCAATTCGTAGGCGGCCACTAACCCGCTGAGGCCGGCGCCGACGATGCCGATGTGTTTCTCGGCGGTTTCCGCCGGCAGATATCCAATGGCCTCTTCGGCATTGCGCAGGAACTGGCCGTAGTCATACAACAGATCGACGTAGGGAAATGACAGGCACGCGGACGCCTGACTGGAATCATGGGGAATAGCGTTCACAGGGAGACTTCTCGATCGATCAGATAATGAGTTGCAGGCTTTCAAGGGCGCGTGCGGGGTTGAGCAACAGGATCTTCTTGCCGTGAATCTTCCACGTGCCATCGATGTTGATCAGTTGATGTTCGACGGTCACCGGGTAGTGCCATTCGTTGTCGCCGCGGGCTTCGCAATAGAGCATGTTGGAACTGGCGAAGGCGCTGAACGAGGCTGCGTCGAGGGTGATCCGCGGGCGCTGGGCGATATGCAGGCTGCGACTCTTGGGCTGTTGGGAGAAGTTGCGCGCATTGGCCAGTCGGTTGATCCGCAGCGTGGTCAGAAAACGGTCTTCGTACACCAGCGATGATTCGTGCAACGGACTGACCTGCTCACGGGTCATGGGAATCCAGTAGTGGTAGTCATCGCTGAGCAGCTGTTGCCAGGCGTCGAAATCCTGCTGGTCGAGCAAGTGCAGTTCGGTCTCGATCAGTTGCTCGATGGCGTGGTGATTAGATTGATCGTGTTGCATGGTCGTCCCGCATCAAGTGCTGCCAACTGTTATAGAAATTACGCATGGCCATTTCGCTGGTGCCGGACACCACTTGGGTCTGCGCATAGGATTCGTTCGGGCTGAACAGGCGGGCGACGTTGACCCATTCGTTGGCGTCGCTGCCCAGGCCTTCCATGGCCCGTTCGTACATTTCCACGTCGTCATGGGCGACCATCGAGCACGGCGAGTTGATCAGGTTGTTGTACTGCACGGTTCTTTCCAGCAACTGCACGGGAGCGCCCTGCAGTTCGAAGATCCACGATTCGACGATGGTTTCGCGGGCGCTGACCGGTTTGATCACGCGCAAGGTCTGGATCGGGCCCTTGACCATCAGGTTGGGGAAATACACGGTGTTGTGACGCGTGTCGTCGAGGATCGCCCGGGCCTGCTTTTCACCGTAGCTTTCGACCATCAAGTCCCAGTAACCGGGAATGTCGGTGTAGGCCTTGTGGATCGAATTGCTGACCCCGGTGTGCCCGTGGCCGTTGGGCCAGACCCGAATGCCCATGCCGGCGAAAAAGTCGTAAGAGGCCATGAACGGCGAGAACAGTTCGACGGCCATCGGTGGCTTGCCCTGAGCGCCGGTTTCCTGCCACAGGCGGATGGCTTCGCCGGCGGAAGATTCGTGTGCGATCATCGGGTGGCAGGTGTCGGTCTGGTTGTCGACGACCATTTTCCAGTTGCAGCGATGGCGGTGCAGCAATGGCTGGCCGATTACTTTCAGTTGGCCCTGCGGCGAGCGCATGACCATGTTGTCGAGTGTCGACAGCGACTCGCCAAAGAACTCCTCGAAGCTGATGCCTTCTTCGGTCAGGCGGACAAAGACGAAGCCGCGATAGTTGTGCACCGCGTTCACCGGGCGCATGCCTTTATGTGCGGAACAGCTGCTGAGGTCGCAGTCGTCGTATTCCTTTTTCACCGGAATGCTCAGCAGTTCGCCGTCAGTCTTGAATGTCCAGGCGTGGTACGGGCAACGCATGAAGCGGCCGACATTGCCGCGTGCTTCGGCCAGCACTTTCACGCCTTTGTGCGGGCAGCGGTTGTGCAGCACGACGATGGCGCCGTTCTTCTGCCGAACCATCGCCAGCGGCTGTTGCGCGAGGGTGGTGGTGAAGTAGTCGCCGGTCTCCGGAATCAGGCTGTCGTGACCCAGGTAACACCAGCTCGCGGCGAACACGCGCTGCTGCTCCTGGTCGAAAAGCGCCTGATCAAGGAACAGAGATTTATGCACTTCCCTGCCATTGAAATAGTTGTCCAACGGGGTGTCCTCTTTCAGATCGCCAGTTTCAGGCGCGGGCTTTTGGCGCGGGAGACGCAGGGATAAATCCGCGCGCTGCACGCCGCTTCCTGTTCGCTCATGATGAAGTCGCGGTGATCGACATCGCCTTCCAGTACGTCCAGCGCGCAGACCCCGCACTCGCCACGACGGCAGTCGTAAAGCGGATCGAGTCCGGCTGCTTCCAACGCTTCGAGCAACGATTGTTGCGGGCCGACATTGACGCTGACGCCGGAGTCGACCGCCTCGATGACGAAGCCTTGCGCGGCGTCATCGCGGGCAACATTGAACACCTCCAGATGGATCTGCTCACGAGCGAGGCCGACAACTTCGGCGTGGTTGAGCACTGCACTGAGCAGCGCTGCCGGGCCGCAGACATACAGGCGGTCATCGGCGCGCAGATCGGCGAGCACTTCGCTGATCGCCGGGCGACTGCCGGAGAGGTGCAGTTGCAGGCGTTCTTGCAGTTGTTCTTGCAGGTGCCGTGTGTAGACCGCGTCGTCGGCGCTTCTGGCGAAGTAATGCAAGTGCGCAGGGCGGTTCAACGCGTCCAGGTGGCGCAGAATACCGGTCAGCGGCGTGATGCCGATGCCGCCGGCAATTGCGATATCACGTCCGCTGTCAGCACTGAGCGGGTAGTTGAAGGTGTTCAACGGGCCTTCCAGTTCCACGCTGTCATTTACAGCCAACCCACGGATGTACTGACTGCTGGCGGAGTCCGGCGAGAGGCGGATGGCGAAGGTGAACTGTCCATCCTCAACCGCGTTCACATGCACCGTCGAGTAATGACGACAGTCATCCAGACCCGGGATCAGCCATTTGAAATGCGCACCGGCATGGGTCATATCCGACAGGGAGGCCGGACCGCTGACGGTGACTTCCTTGATCGACGCCGAGAGCATTCGGCAGTGGGTGACGGTGTATTTCATGCAGGTCTTTCCTGGCTCATCGGTGTTTCATGCAGGTACAGCCACTGGACGTCGTGGTGCTGCACGCGAAGGATCGCCAGCGAAATACGCGAGGTTTCGCTCTGATTCAGGCGATGGGTTTCCTTGTAACGCAGGGCCACGGTCGAACCTTCGTGCCAGACCGTGTGCAGGTCGCTGATCAGAATCTCCAGACCTTTGCGGGCACCGACGGCGCCGCTGAACAGTTGCTCGACTTGCGCCCGACCGACCACGGCGGCCGAGGTGGTGACCATGCTGAAGTGCTCGGCAAACACCTCCATCAGCGGCGCGATGGCGTCTGCGCCGGCCCCGTCGGCGTCGGTAAAGGCGCGGTGAATCAGCTCGTGCACGTGGTGAATACTGTGTTGCGCTCGTTCAACCAGGTTGTTGTTCATGGCATTCCTTTGGAGGGTTCAATTGACTCATCTGAAACAGCGGGAACAGCCCGACCAGCGCGGCAATCGCGAACGTCGCGTGGTAGGCCTGCGTGGTGTCGAACTGCTTGAGCAGCACATTGAAGATCATCAGGAGCAACGCGGCACCGAGGCTGAACGACATCTGCCGATTGATGTTCCAGATCACGCTCGCTTTGTGTGTATCGCCGCCGGCAAAATCCATCAGTGAAGTGGTTTGCGCGGTGTTGGCGCCGATGCCGCCACCGATACCCATCAGGCTGTAAGCGATGACGATCACCCACAGGTCCGCCGGGTCATTGACCAGCATCAGCGTCGCGATGCCGGCGCTGTGCAGCAGCATGCCGAGGGTGAACAGGCGTTTCGCGCCGACGCGGTTGTAGACCCGGCCACAAATCGTCATCGCAATGAAAGCGCCGATGGCGTAGAGGATCATGAACATCCCGGTCAGCCGGGCACTGAAGTGCAGGGTGTTCTGCAGGAAGAAAATGCTCATCAGGTTGACCCCGGTGAACACGCCGGGAATTGCGTAATAGATGAAGATCGAGGTGCTGAGTTTTTTACTTTTGAGCAGGCTCAGTTCGATGATCGCGTTGCTGCAGCGGCGGTAGTGCCGCAGGTACAGCGCGATGAACAGCAGGCCTGCCGCGACGCAGATCAACGCGGCCAGTGCCGGATAGTCACCACCGTACAGCGACATGCCCATCAGCAGGCTGGCGAGTGCAGCGCTGACCAGCAGCAGGCCTTTGATGTCCGGGCGTGGCAGGTCGGTCGGTTTGCTTTCCTTGATCCAGAACCACGACAGCCCGGCGGCGATCAACGAGAACGGGATGTTGCTGTAGAACACCCACCGCCAGGAGCTGCTGTCGACGATGATGCCGCCGACCGTCGGCGAAATGGCCGGGGCAATCAGCGCGACAGCCATCACCAGTGTGGATATTTTCGCCCGCTGCTCGCCCTGAAACAGGTTGAAGGTCAGCGCCTGACCGACCGGGATCAGCAAGCCACCACCGATGCCCTGAACGAACCGCCAGATCACCAGTTCGTGGAAACTGTCAGCCATGCCGCACATCCACACAGAGCCGGTGAAGACCAGCATCGAAGCGGTCAGAATCTCGCGGCTGCCGAAACGCCCTGCCAGCCAGGTGCTGACCGGAATAATCAGGGTCAGGCCAAGAATATAAGCATTGGCGACCCACGCCACGGATGAAGTACTGACCTGTAAAGTTGCCGATATACTGGGCAATGCCACAGCCGACATAAATATATTTATACAGTCAATAAAGAAGCCGATCAGAAAGATCAGCGCGATCTTATAGCGATAGTTCATGTTGTATCCCCTTTGCCGCGCAGCATAGGGGCGATGGACTTGAAGTGTCGATACGACTATGCTTAAAACAATGTTTGACAGGATTTAACAGTGAGCCATAGCGCCATGCACTCTCATCTTAATCGGGTTCAGACGTTTCTTGCGGTGGTGGATTTTGGTTCTTACACCAAGGCCGCTAATTATCTGAGTATCAGCAAAGCCATGGCCAGCCTGCATGTCAAGGCGCTGGAAGAAGTTTTGTCGGCGACGCTGTTGATCCGCAATACCCGGAATATATCGCTGACCGAAATAGGTCAGGAGTTTTATGAGGAATTCAAAGGTATTGTCGCTGACATCGATAATGCGTTTGATAATGTCCTGAAGGGTAATAATCGGGTTTCTGGAAAGTTGCGAATTAGTTCAACCAGTGAATACGGTGAAAAGTATATCCTGCCGTTGATTCCACTGTTTTCCGAGCGTTATCCGGAAATTCGCCTGTGCTACAACTTCAATTCTTCGTTGAATGATCTGGTTGCGGAAAAGCTTGATCTGGTGATCCGTCTGGGCAACTTGGCGGACTCGGCATTCAAGAGTCGCAAGTTGGCCGATTATGAAATCGTGCTGGTGGCCACCGAGGCATTTCTCGCCCGGCATCCGGTGCGGGAACCGCAGGACCTGAACAGCGTGCCGTGGATCGCCAACAGCAATTTGCAGGCGCCGACCCAGTGGACATTGCGCCATGGGCCAGGGCAGGGCGTCGAAGTCGGCGGCACCAGTCACTTCGAATCGAACTCGTCGACGGCGATTCGCTCGATGACGTTGTCTTCACTGGGCGTATCGGTTCTGCCTGCCTGGGTGGTGGCAGATGACATTGCCGCCGGGCGTCTGGTGCGCTTGCTGCCGGAGTATTCGCTGCCTTCGCAGTCGATCAATGTGGTATTTCCCAACACCCCTCACTTGCCGCACAAGTCGCGGGCGTTTATTGATTTTCTGTTGTTGCATCTGGCGCAGTGATACCGGCCCAAAAGCCCCTCACCCTAGCCCTCTCCCAGAGGGAGAGGGGATTGATCGTGTTGTCCCTGCGAGTTACGCCGAACTGAAATATCGAGTCGACCTCAGGATTGGAAAAGCCTCCCGATCTGCTCCCTTTCCCCTCGCCCGGAGGGAGAGGGGTAATCGCGTGGTCCTTGCGAGTGATGCCGGCCTGAAATATCGAGTCGACCTCAGGATTGGAAATCTCCGCCGATCTGCTCCCTTTCCCCCTGGCCCCTTGTGGGGAGAGGGCTGGGGTGAGGGGGGCTGGATCTTGTTGGCACAACAAAAAGCCCCTGAATCTCTCAATTCAGGGGCTTTCGTTTAAGCGACGTTCCGCAGATCAGGCTGCTTCGATCTTGCGGTTCTGCTCAACCTTGCCCAAATAAGCAGCGAGTTTTTCCTGCTCTGCCGGCGTGGTGAACAAACCGAGTTTGCTGCGACGCCAGAGGATATCGTGGGCAGTGGTCGCCCACTCTTCGCTGCACAGGTAATCGACTTCACGGGTGTAGAGCCCGCCGCCGAGGTGTTCGCCCATGTCGGCCAGGGTTTCCACGCCTTCGAGCATGCGCCAGGTGCGGCTGCCGTAAGTGGTGGACCAGCGACGGGCGATCTCGGTTGGCACGAAGTCGAACTTGTCGCGAATCAGCGCGCTCAAGGCCTGTGGCGTGGTCATGTCTTCACCGCCGGGCAGCGTGGCGGTGGCGGTCCAGCTCGGGCGCATCTGGGTGAAGAACGGCATCAACTGCGCCATCGCCGACTCGGCGAGTTTGCGGTAGGTGGTCAGCTTGCCGCCGAACACCGACAGCAACGGTGCTTCTTCTGCACTGCCGGACAGCGCCAAGGTGTAGTCGCGGGTGACGGCCGACGGGTTGTCGGACTCATCGTTGCACAGTGGGCGTACGCCCGAATAGCTGTGCTGGATGTCGTCACGGCTGAGCTGCTTCTTGAAGTGAGCGTTGACCACTTTCAACAGGTAGTCGGTTTCGGCGTCGGTGATTGCCACTTTCGCCGGATCACCGGTGTACTCACGGTCGGTGGTGCCGATCAGGGTGAAATGGTTCAGGTACGGAATGGTGAACACGATACGCTGATCTTCGTTTTGCAGAATGTGCGCGTGATCGCCTTCGTACAGCTTCGGCACGATGATGTGGCTGCCCTGAATCAGACGGATGCCGTACGGCGATTCCATTTTCAGGTCGTCACGGATGAACTTGGCGACCCATGGGCCGGCGGCGTTCACCAGTGCTTTGGCAGTGATCGAAAACAGGCTGCCGTCGGCACGTTCCAGATGCAGGTGCCACAGGCCTTTGGTGCGACGGGCGCTGACGCAACGGGTCTGGGTGTGCACGTGGGCGCCTTTTTCGCGGGCGGCCATGGCATTGAGTACAACCAGGCGGGCGTCGTCGACCCAGCAGTCGGAGTATTCGAAACCTTTCTTGATTTCGCTCTTCAATGCGCTGTCGGCGCCAAACTTCAGGCTTTTCGAACCCGGCAGTTTTTCCCGCTTGCCGAGGTTGTCATAAAGGAACAGGCCGGCACGGATCATCCACGCCGGGCGCAGGTGCGGGCGGTGCGGCAGCACGAAGCGCATCGGTTTGACGATGTGCGGGGCCTTGGCCAGCAGCACTTCGCGCTCGGCCAGTGCTTCCCGTACCAGACGGAATTCGTAATGTTCGAGGTAGCGCAGGCCGCCGTGGATCAGTTTGCTGCTGGCCGACGAGGTGTGGCTGGCCAGGTCGTCTTTTTCGCAAAGGAACACCGAAAGCCCGCGACCGGCGGCATCCGCTGCGATCCCCACGCCATTGATCCCGCCGCCAATAACGGCGATGTCGTAGATCTCGGAGAGAGGGGGCGTACGCAAGGTAGAGGTGGACATCGGCTGGCCTCGGGTTCTTTTGATTTTCTATATTGGAAATCGAACATGAATGTTCATTTGCGAAAATGGTAGCCCATAAACACGCGCGCAGCCAGTCGCGTTCGATTGAAAAAACTCATCGAAGGGCGATTAAAAGAAAATTTTCGAACATTAAAAGCAAAAGATCGCAGCCTGCGGCAGCACCTACAGGTCAAGTGAACTCATGTAGGAGCTGCCGTAGGCTGCGATCTTTTGATCTTGCGGGAGTTAGACGACTTCGAGGCGAATCTTGTGCTGACTCAACAATTGCGCGAGCGCCGGCACCGGCTGCTGATCCGTGACCAGGCAATCGATCAGGCTGATCGGGCCGAGGCGAATCATTGCATTGCGGCCGAACTTGCTCGAGTCCGCCGCCAGAATCACCTGCCGCGCATTGGCAATGATCGCCTGCGAGACCCGCACTTCCTGATAATCAAAATCCAGCAAACTGCCGTCTTCATCAATACCGCTGATCCCGACCAGCGCGAAATCGACCTTGAACTGATTGATGAAATCGACGCTCGCCTGACCGACCACGCCGCCGTCACGGCGCACATTGCCGCCGGTCAGCAGCACATCGAAATCATCCTTGGCACTGAGCATCGACGCCACATGCAGGTTGTTGGTGATGATCTTCAGATGATTGTGATTGAGCAGGGCACGGGCAATCGATTCGGTGGTGGTGCCGATATTGATGAACAGCGAGGCGTGATCGGGAATCTGTGCGGCGATGGCTTCACCGATGCGTTGTTTTTCATCGCGCATCTGGTCGGCGCGCATCGCATAGGCAGTGTTTTCAACGCTGGAATCATAGGCCGCGCCGCCATGGTAGCGACGCAACAGATTGGCTTCCGCGAGCTGATTGATGTCGCGGCGGATGGTTTGCGGGGTAACAACGAACAGCGTGGCCATTTCCTCGATGCTCACATAGCCGCGTTCGCGGACCAGCTCGAGGATTTGCTGCTGACGGGGAGGCAGATTCATGGGGCTTCCTTTGGGCTGCCGTGCAAAATTTGCCCATGATGCCGCAGGAATCCGCTCCCTACCAGTTAGATGCCTATCTGGATCTGAAGGTTGGCTTATTCAGCGTCTTCACGCGCCCAGTCACGGGTGCGGCTGACGGCTTTTTTCCAGCCTTTGTACAGCTTCTCTTTCTCGACTTCGTCCAGGCTTGGTTCGAACTCGCGCTCGATCACCGCTTTGCCGCGCAGTTCGTCCAGGCTGCCCCAGAAACCGCACGCCAGGCCCGCCAGATACGCCGCGCCGAGTGCCGTGGTTTCGCGCATTTGCGGGCGCTCGACCTGGGTGCCGAGGATGTCGGCCTGGAACTGCATGAGGAAGTTGTTCGCTACCGCACCGCCGTCCACGCGCAGGGCCTTGAGGCGTTCGCCGGAGTCCTGTTGCATGGCGTCGAGGACGTCGCGGGTCTGGTAGGCGATCGATTCCAGCGCGGCGCGGATGATGTGATCCACACGTACGCCGCGGGTCAGGCCGAACAGCGCGCCACGGGCATACGGGTCCCAGTACGGAGCGCCCAGACCGGTAAAGGCCGGTACCAGGTACACGCCGTTGCTGTCTTTGACTTTATTGGCAAAGTATTCGGTGTCGTGGGCGTCGTTGATGATCTTCAGTTCATCGCGCAGCCACTGTACGGTCGAACCGCCGTTGAACACCGCGCCTTCCAGTGCGTAAGCCACTTCGCCACGCGGGCCGCAAGCGATGGTGGTGAGCATGCCGTGCTGAGACTTCACCGCTTTGTCGCCAGTGTTCATCAGCAGGAAGCAGCCGGTGCCATAGGTGTTTTTCGCCTGGCCTGGCTCGACGCACATCTGCCCGAACAGCGCCGCTTGCTGGTCGCCAGCGATACCGCCGATGGCGATGCCGCTCTTGGTGCGACCGTAGATTTCCGAAGAAGCCTTCACTTCCGGCAGCATTTCGCGAGGGATGTCGAGGATCTCCAGCATCTTCGAATCCCACTCCAGCGAGTGAATGTTGAAGAGCATGGTGCGCGAGGCGTTGGTGTAGTCGGTGACGTGCACCTTGCCGCCGGTGAATTTCCAGATCAGCCAGCTATCGACAGTGCCGAACAGCAGTTCGCCGTTGCGCGCACGTTCGCGGCTGCCTTCGACGTTGTCGAGGATCCACTTCAGTTTGGTGCCGGAGAAGTAAGGGTCGGTGACCAGACCGGTGTTGTCGCGGATGTAGTCTTCGTGGCCATCGCGCTTGAGCTGCTGGCAGATCTCGGTGCTGCGGCGGCACTGCCAGACGATGGCGTTGTACACCGGGCGGCCGGTGGTTTTGTCCCAGACCACGGTGGTTTCACGCTGGTTGGTGATGCCGATGGCAGCCACCTGATCGTGATGCAGGCCAGCTTGGGCCAGCGCTTCAACCATCACCGCGCTCTGGGTGGCGAAGATTTCCATCGGGTCGTGTTCGACCCAGCCGGCTTGCGGGTAGTGCTGAGCGAATTCGCGCTGCGCGGTGCAGACCACGTTCGCATCACGGTCGAAAATGATCGCGCGGGAGCTGGTTGTACCCTGATCGAGGGCAATGATGTAGTTCTTATTCTGAATGTCGGTCATGTCGATTGCCTTGGACTAAATAAGGGAGAGTGGGCCGGGGCGCAGGCTCTATTGGGCAGGAGCTTGCGCCGACTGTTTCAAGAAGTTCTTGGTTTGCCGTCAATGGCCGGTTCTGCATCCTTTGTAGCAGGTGTGGCGCCGGTCAGGTGACGGGCGATGAGCCCGCGATACCCGGCAGCGCCGAGGCAGGCACCGACAATCGGTGCAAAAATCGGAATCAGGAAATACGGAATATCGCGGCCGCCAGTGAAGGAAATTTCACCCCAGCCGGCGAAGAAAGTCATCAGTTTCGGACCGAAGTCACGCGCCGGGTTCATCGCGAAACCGGTCAACGGCCCCATCGAGCTGCCGATCACTGCGATCAGCAAACCGATCAGCAGCGGCGCCAACGGGCCTTTCGGCAGGCCGTTGTTGTCGTCCGTCAGTGACATGATCACGCCCATCAGGATTGCGGTGATGATCATCTCGACCAGGAATGCCTGAGCGGTGGACAGCACCGGATTCGGGAAGGTCGAGAACACCGAGGCCAACTCAAGGCTGGCAGTAGAGCCACGAACCATTTGGTGAGTTTGTTCGTAATCGAAGAAAAGATTGCTGTACAGCGTGTAAACCAACAGCGCGCCGCAGAACGCGCCGGCGATCTGGGCAAGGATATAGAACGGCAGTTTGCGCTTTTCGAAGTCGGCGAAGATCGCCAGCGCGATGCTCACGGCCGGGTTCAGGTGCGCGCCGGAAACCCCGGCCGTGAGGTAGATCGCCATGCTCACGCCGACGCCCCAGATGATGCTGATTTCCCACAGGCCGAAGCTGGCGCCCGCGACTTTGAGCGCGGCGACACAGCCAGTGCCGAAAAAGATCAGTAGTGCAGTACCCAGAAACTCGGCCATGCATTGGCTCGAGAGCGTTGGTTGCTGTAAAGCAGTTGTCATTGAAAACCTCGTTTTTTGTTGTTGTCTGGCGCTTTGCCGACAGGGCAAGGCGCGATTTTCCCCGAGTAGGAATCCCCATTCCGTTCCCGGTTTACTGCTGGGTGCCGCTGTGACGACAATTCTTACATTATTCAGATTCGAAAAAATATAGACAAGAAACAAACCTGTCAAAGGTCGAAAGTGAACCGTCGGTCACAATAAAACTATTCGCTGGGTGAATGATCCTTTGAGGTCGAGGCGCGCCGACGTCTGCGGAATGACTGCAAGCCACGGGAATCGCGGCTTGGGATAGAGCCTTTTGGGAGCTGATCACCTAGAATCCGGCGGAGGATATTTTCGCCATTGCCGAGCCTGGAGCTGCCATGACCCCTGCGTTGGACTTGTTGAAAAAAGTTCGTGCCGAACATCGCGTGCACAGTTACGAACATGACCCGAAGGCCGCGTCCTATGGCCTGGAGGCTGCAGAGAAACTGGCGCTCGAGCCGGCGCAGGTGTTTAAAACCCTGCTGGCAGCCAGCGAAAAAGGTGAGTTGCTGGTGGCGGTGGTGCCGGTCGTCGGAAGCCTCGACCTCAAAGGTCTGGCCCATGCCGCGGGCGTGAAAAAAGCCGAGATGGCTGACCCGGCAGCCGCCCAGCGCGCCACCGGTTATCTGTTGGGCGGCATCAGCCCGTTGGGGCAGAAGAAGCGCCTGCGCACGTTCATCGACAACTCCGCTCAGGGTTTTGCGACTATTTATGTAAGCGCCGGTCGGCGTGGGCTGGAGGTCGAATTGGCGCCCGCGGTGCTCGCCGAACATACCCAGGCGAAATTTGCCGACATCGGCCGTCCTTAGTTGTTATTGCTGTATGTAAAAAATTGACCGGTTCTGTCACTGGCGTTGGTCATATCGTGGCTGCATGCTCTGCCGACTGACTCAGGGAGAAAGTTATGCAGCTCGAATTTCATCAGGTCGACGCGTTCAGTGATCGGCCGTTCAGTGGTAATCCGGCGATGGTTTATCGGCTGGAGGCATGGCTCGCGGATGAGTTGATGCAGAAGATCGCCGCTGAGCACAATCTGGCGGAAACCGCATTTCTGGTGCGCGAAGGTCAGGCTTGGCATATCCGCTGGTTTACCCCGACCACTGAAGTGCCGTTGTGCGGGCACGCCACGTTGGCCAGTGCTTATGTGCTGTTCGAAATCTACAAGGAAAGCGCCGAGCGTATCGACTTCACCAGCCAGTCCGGGCCTTTGAGTGTCAGCCGTGAAGAGGGCCGTTTGTGGCTGGACTTCCCGTCGATCGTGCCCTCGGAAATTGGCGTGACACTGGATGTCGAGCGAGCGCTGGGGGTTGAAGCGGTCGATGTGCTCGGCTCCAAAGAACTGTTTGTGGTATTGGAGTCGGAGCAGGCGGTGCTCGATTGCAAGCCGGATATGGTCGCGCTGGCCAAATTGCCGTGGCTGGGTGCGATCGTCACCGCGCCCGGCAATCAGCACGATTTTGTCTCGCGGTATTTCGCGCCGGCGATCGGCATCAATGAAGATCCGGTGACCGGCTCGACGCATTGCAGCCTGATTCCGTATTGGTCCAAGCGTCTGGGCAGGTCGAGTCTGACGGCGTGCCAGCGTTCGGCGCGAGGTGGGGAGTTGTTCTGTCGTCTGGAGGGGGAGCGGGTGAAGATCGGCGGCAATGCGACGCTGGTTGCCAGCGGTACCCTTATCCTCGGTTAAAAGCTAAAAGATCGCAGCCTTCGGCAGCTCCTGCATTGATCCCTGTAGGAGCTGCCGAAGGCTGCGATCTTTTGATCTTTAAAGCGCGGTGCTGTAGCGGCGGACGCCGTTTTCTACTGCCGGGATTTGTGCGGCGGTGCTGCCGGAAGCCTGGAACAAGACCAGATGCTCAGCGGCAACACGAATCCCCACCTCCGCCCCCACTTGGTGATCAGCATGGCTCGGGAAAATCGATTCCAGCTGTGCACCCGTCGGCAGTTGCAGGCGATACAGCGTCGAAGCGCCGAGGAACGTCTTGCCGACAATCTGTGCTTTCAACGCACTGTCCGGCGCATAAACAATGTCGTCCGGGCGCAGCAACACATCCACCGCGCCGCCAATCGGCCACGTATAGGCTCGATTGCCACGCAGTTCACCCAGTTCGGTCTGCACCGATTCCGGGCTGCCGAGCTGACCACGAATGAAGTAACCCTGACCGATGAAGCTGGCCACGTACGGCGTTGCCGGTTCGTGATAAAGGTTGTACGGCGTGTCCCATTGTTCCAGTCGGCCTTCCTTGAACACGCCAACGTGATCGCTGACAGCAAAAGCCTCTTCCTGATCGTGGGTCACCAGAATCGCGCTGGTTCCACGGAATTTGAGGATGTCGCGCACTTCATGGCTGAGCTTGCGGCGCAGTTCGCCATCGAGGTTGGAGAACGGCTCATCAAGCAGCAGCAACTGCGGCTCCGGCGCCAAGGCGCGGGCGAGGGCGACGCGCTGTTGCTGGCCGCCGGACAGCTCGTGCGGGAAGCGCTTGCCGAGGTTCTTCAGGTTGACCAGTTCGAGCAACTCTTCGGTCACGCGATCCTTCTGCGGATGCTTGCGGATGCCGAAGGCGATGTTGTCGGCGACGCTCAAGTGCGGGAACAGTGCGTAGTCCTGAAACACCATGCCGATCCGGCGTTTTTCCGGGGCGAGGGTGAAACCGGCGCTGGAAATGGTTTCGCCACCGAGGGTGATTTCACCTTCGTGCACCGGCTCAAATCCGGCAATGGCGCGCAGGGTAGTCGTCTTGCCGCAGCCTGACGAGCCGAGCAGGCAGCCGATGTCACCGGCGTTAAGGTGCAGATTGAGGTTCTGCACCACACGTTGATCTTGATAGCCGCAAGCGAGGTTGCGCAGGTTCAGCAGTAATTCATGGCTCATGCGTGGTGATATGCCGGTTCAACAAGGAACTCGAGCAGGGCCTTCTGTGCGTGGAGACGGTTTTCTGCCTGATCCCAGGCGACGGAGCGCGGGTCATCAAGCAGGTCGAGGCTGATTTCTTCGCCACGGTGCGCCGGCAGGCAGTGCATGAACAGCACGTCCTCGGCAGCGAGGTCGAGCAGGGCGCGATTGACCTGGAACGGCGCGAACAGCTTGAGGCGCTTGGCAGTTTCCTCCTCCTGACCCATCGAAGTCCAGACGTCGGTACTCACCAGATGCGCGCCGCGCACGGCGTCTTGCGGGTCGCGGACGATGGTCACGCGATCGCCGGCCCTGGTCACGAATTCAGGGTTCGGCTCGTAGCCTTCCGGGCAGGCAATGCGCAACTTGAAGTCGAACTGGATCGCCGCTTCTATATAGCTGTTGCACATGTTGTTGCCGTCGCCGATCCAGGCCACGGTTTTGCCCTGGATCGAGCCACGGTGCTCAAGGAACGTCTGCATGTCGGCCAGCAACTGGCACGGGTGCAGGTCATCGGACAGGCCGTTGATCACCGGTACGCGTGAGTTGGCGGCGAATTCTGTCAGGGTGCTGTGGGCAAAGGTACGGATCATCACCGCATCGAGCATGCTCGACATGACGATGGCGCAGTCGCCGATCGGCTCGCCACGACCCAGTTGAGTGTCACGCGGGGACAGGAAGATCGCCTGGCCGCCGAGCTGGATCATGCCGGCCTCGAACGAGATGCGGGTGCGGGTCGAGGATTTTTCGAAGATCATCCCCAATACACGGTTTTTCAGAGGCTCGAACAGTACGCCGCGGTTACGCAGGTCCTTGAGCTCAACGCCTCGACGGATCACGCTGACCAGCTCTTCGGGCGTGCAATCCATCAGGGAGAGAAAGTGCCTTGCGCTCATCATTGACTACCTTTTTGCTACAGACCGCAGATGCTCAAAGCCTTGTTTAACGGAACAACGGGCGAGACCTGCGGCGTAAGCCGCACGGGGCGACGAAATAGGGGAAGGCGCGATATTGACACTAAATGTCGCGTTTTTCCAATAGGCTACGGTTTTTGCGGGTTTCGGAGGGCGCACTGGATGTTGCAGTTGCGCATTTGAAGCCGGGTTCAGGACAGCAGCGAGCCCCTTTGTACACTGGCCTCGCCTGGCTTGGCAATGCGACGTGGCGGGGATCGCGTCGCTTGGGTCGGTTTACGACCGTGGCGCCATGCCATCACTTGGTCGGATGCTCACGCTGAAACATTTGCTAAAGCAAAGTGCTGGGTTATAAATAAGTTTCGAGCGACGCAGGAAGCCTCCGCATGGAATCGAAAGAAAAACTGTTAATGGAACTGCTGGGCCACACGGCTCGCTCACTGACCCATCTCACCGCCTCAGTCACTTCAATGTCATTCGAACTGCTGCGCAGCGAAGACGAAGTGGTGAAGAGCGCCGGGCGTCACATGATCGATCGCATGGCGACGATCAGTGCCGGGCTCGACGAGCACTGGCGATTGATCGGCGAACTCACCGGCGTACATGTCGCCCACGAGCAGATCGAAACCATCCAGGAAATTCAGTTGGCCGCGCCGCCGCAGCTGCCGTCGAGCTGATCATGGCGGTTTATCGGCTCGCCTGATAACCGTCGATTCACAAGACAAACGTCGCTGGCGCAGGATCGACGCCGGGGCCATAGTTTTGTTCCCGCGGGCCTGATTGCCTGCCCAGAACAAGACAGAGACTGGCCATGACCAAGACTCTCCATCACCGTGCCTGCCACCTGTGTGAAGCCATTTGCGGGCTGACCATCGAAACCACCGAAACCGATGGCAACGTTGCGATCACTTCAATCAAGGGTGATGCGCTCGACACGTTTAGTCGCGGACACATCTGTCCCAAGGCTGTGGCTCTGCAAGACATCCAGAACGATCCGGATCGCCTGCGCCAGCCGATGCGCCGTGTGGGCAGTGAATGGCTGCCGATCGAGTGGGACGAGGCCTTTACGCTGGTGGCCGAGAAGCTGGCGGCGATTCAGGAGCGTCATGGCCAGAACGCCGTTGCGGTTTATCAAGGCAACCCGAGTGTGCATAACTACGGGCTGATGACCCACAGCAATTATTTCCTGGGTTTGCTCAAGACGCGCAATCGCTACTCGGCAACCTCGGTCGATCAGTTGCCGCATCACCTGAGCAGTTACCTGATGTACGGCCATGGCCTGCTGTTGCCGATTCCGGATATTGATCACACCGACTTCATGCTGATTCTCGGTGGTAATCCGCTGGCGTCCAACGGCAGCATCATGACCGTGCCGGATGTCGAGAAGCGTTTGAAAGCGATTCAGGCGCGCGGCGGCAAAGTGGTGGTGGTTGATCCACGGCGCAGCGAGACAGCGGCCATGGCTGATCAGCATTTGTTCGTGCGTCCCGGTGGCGATGCGGCATTGTTGTTCGGCGTACTCAACACCCTGTTTAGCGAAGGCCTGACCCGCGAAAGTCATTTGCCGGTTGATGGGCTGGACGACGTGCGCGCCGCCGTCGCTGGTTTCACGGCTGAAGCCATGAGCCCGTTGTGTGCGATTCCTGCCGAGCAGATCCGCCAACTGGCCCGGGATTTCGCCGCCGCACCGAGTGCCGTGTGCTACGGGCGCATGGGCGTTTCGACGCAGGCCTTTGGCACCTTGTGCCACTGGCTGGTGCAATTGATCAACCTGGTCACCGGTAATCTTGATCGCGTCGGCGGTGCACTGTGCACTGAACCCGCTGTGGATCTGGTGGCGTCGACCTCGGGCGGGCATTTCAACAAGTGGCAGAGTCGTGTTTCCGGGCGTCCCGAGTACGGCGGCGAGCTACCGGTCTCGGCGCTGGCCGAAGAGATGCTTACCGAAGGCGAGGGTCAGATTCGCGCGTTGATCACTGTCGCTGGCAACCCGGTGTTGTCGACGCCGAACGGGCGGCAACTGGAGCAGGCGCTGGATGGCCTCGAGTTCATGGTCAGCATCGACCTGTACATCAATGAAACCACGCGCTATGCCGACCTGATTCTGCCGTCGACCTCGGCACTGGAAAACGATCACTACGACACTACGTTCAACCTGTTCGCGGTGCGCAACGTCACCCGCTTCAACCGCGCGATTCTCGCCAAACCCGAGGGCGCTTTGCATGACTGGGAGATCTTCGTGGGCCTGGCCAAGGCCTTTGCCGAGAAGACCGGCAAGGAACTGAAACCGACCATGCCACCAGCGAAGATGATCGACATGGGCCTGCGCATGGGCCTCTACGGTGACGCGTCCGAGCAAAAGCTTTCGTTGGCGACGTTGTTCGATCATCCCCACGGGATTGACCTGGGCGCGTTGAAGCCGAACCTGGCTGCGCGCCTGAAAACGCCGAATCAGCGCCTGCAGGCTGCTCCGCCAGAGATCCTTGCTGACCTGGCACGCTTTGCCGCATTGCAGGCGCCGGCCGCCGATGAGCTGTTGATGATTGGCCGCCGTCATGTGCGCAGCAATAACTCGTGGATGCACAACTATCACCGTCTGGTGAAGGGCAAGCCGCGCCATCAGCTATTGATGCACCCGGATGACCTCGCCAGTCGTGGCCTCAACGATGGGCAGTTGGTGCGCGTCAGTTCGCGGGTGGGGCAGATCGAGGTCGAGGTGATCGGCAGTCTGGACATGATGAAAGGTGTGGTCAGCCTGCCGCACGGTTGGGGGCATGCGCGTCCGGGCGTGCAAATGGCGATAGCCAGTAGTCAGCCTGGGTCGAGCGCAAACGATCTGACCGATGAATGTCAGCTTGATGAACTGTCGGGTAACGCCGCGCTTAATGGTGTGCCGGTGACGGTGGCGGCGGCCTGAACGTGACCGTCGGGGAGACCGAGCATGGCGCTCGGGATTCCGTTACAATGCGTCACCGTGCCGACCCATGAGTCGGAAAGTTCAGCCGAGGTGCTCCATGGATATCATCGAAACGATTAAAGAGCAGATTGCCAACAACACCATTCTGCTTTACATGAAAGGCTCGCCGAATGCCCCACAGTGTGGCTTCTCTGCGAAAGCTGCGCAGGCTGTGATGGCTTGTGGCGAAAAGTTTGCGTACGTGGACATCCTGCAGAACCCGGAAATCCGCGCCAACCTGCCGAAGTACGCCAACTGGCCGACTTTCCCGCAACTGTGGGTCGGCGGTGAACTGGTCGGCGGTAGCGACATCATGACTGAGATGGCTGCAGACGGTTCGCTGCAAAGCACCATCAAGGCTGCTGTTGAAGCGGCCGCTGCGAACAAGTCCGAAGCCTGATTCGCTTTTGTAAAAAAGCCCCGCACCTCGAAAGAGGGCGGGGCTTTTTAGTGTCTTGCGAGTGTCAGATCACTCTTCGCCCATCTGCGATTGCAGATAGTTCTCAAGGCCGACTTTGTCGATCAGGCCCAGTTGGGTCTCCAGCCAGTCGATATGTTCTTCTTCGGACTCAAGGATGTCTTCGAGCAATTCACGGCTGCCAAAGTCGCCAACGGATTCGCAATGGGCGATGGCGGTCTTCAGGTCAGCGTGGCCGGTCTTCTCGATACGCAGGTCGCACTCCAGCATTTCCTTGGTGTGCTCGCCGATGTGCAGCTTGCCCAGGTCCTGCACGTTCGGCAGACCTTCGAGGAACAGGATGCGCTTGATCAACTTGTCCGCGTGTTTCATCTCGTCGATGGATTCTTTGTACTCGTGCTTGCCGAGCTTGTTCAGACCCCAATCTTCGTACATGCGCGCATGCAGGAAGTACTGATTGATCGCGACCAGCTCATTGGCAAGGATCTTGTTGAGATGCTGGATGACTGTAATGTCGCCTTTCATGATCGGAGTCCTGCCCTGTATTAACTGTATATACGGCGGAGTTTGAGCTTCGTACTTATAAGTGTCAAACCTAAGTTATTGAATAATATATGAAAATTAATCGGAATAAGAATGTTTGTGTTCCGCGTCTGAGCGCTAAGCAGTTGATTTAAAGGCATAAAAAAACCGGACATAAGTCCGGTTCCTTGAAATGGGGGCAATCAAGCAGCGGTAAATTCTACAGGGTAAGGGATCGCAGCCTGAGCGGTTTGCAGCTTGGTCAGGGTTTCGCGAACGACTTCCTTGGCAAGGCACGCACATTTGCCGCATTGGCTGGCGACGCCGGTGGCCTGGCGGACTTCTTTATAGCTGCAGCAACCTTCATAGATCGCATCGCGGATCTGTCCGTCGGTGACGCCAGTGCAGAGACAAACATACATAAGTGAGAACCGTCGCTGGTTGTGACTCAATTGCGATGGATCTTAATGTTAACGAGAATGATTGTCAAAGTGCTTTCGGAAGGCTTCTGCTGATTCTCAGCCGTGACTGACGAACGGTATTTGCTGGCGATTTGCCTGGCCCCGTAAATGCAGCGCCGTTCTTCGCCTGCTTTGAAAAACCGTTAAGGACAGGCGAAATTCGCAGTGTATGATGGTCGGCCCTTGCGAAGGGGGTTCGTGTCACAGGGCTGTCGCCTGAGGGTGGCAGGCTGGCGCGGACCCTGAACTTCAAGTTTTTACACCAGGAGATATCAATGAGCGTACTCGTAGGCAAACAAGCCCCTGACTTCACCGTCCCGGCCGTACTCGGCAATGGCGAGATCGTTGACAGCTTCACCCTGTCCTCGGCCATCAAAGGCAAATACGGCCTGGTGTTCTTCTACCCACTGGACTTCACCTTCGTCTGCCCGTCCGAGCTGATCGCTCTGGACAACCGTATGGCTGACTTCAAGGCACGCAACGTTGAAGTGATCGCTGTGTCGATCGACTCGCACTTCACTCACAACGCCTGGCGCAACACTCCAGTGAACAATGGCGGCATCGGCCAGGTGAAATACACCATGGCTGCCGACATGAAGCACGACATCGCCAAGGCTTACGACGTTGAGTCCGAAGGCGGCGTGGCTTTCCGTGGCGCGTTCCTGATCGACGACAAAGGCGTTGTCCGTTCGCAGATCATCAACGACCTGCCGCTGGGCCGTAACATGGAAGAGCTGATCCGTCTGGTCGACGCTCTGCAATTCCACGAAGAGCACGGCGAAGTCTGCCCTGCCAACTGGAAAAAAGGCGACAAAGGCATGAACGCTTCGCCAGAAGGCGTTGCGGCTTACCTGACCGAGAACGCTGCTGCCCTGTAAGGCGCAACGTCGAGGTACAAAAAAACCGGCCCACGTGGCCGGTTTTTTCATGCGCGGGAGTTACCCGACGACCATCCATCAGTCGTCGAAATCTTCCCAGCCGCCCATCTGCTTCCAGCGATTGACGATGCCGCAGAACAGCTCAGCGGTTTTCTCGGTGTCGTAACGCGCGGAGTGCGCCTCACGGCCGTCGAAATCGATGTCGGCGGCCTGGCAGGCTTTCGCCAGTACGGTTTGACCGTATGCCAGACCGGCCAGCGTCGCGGTATCGAAGCTGGAGAACGGGTGGAACGGGTTGCGTTTCATGTCCAGGCGCGCAACCGCAGCATTCAGGAAGCCGAGGTCGAAGCTGCTGTTGTGGCCGACCAGAATCGCGCGTTTGCAGCCGTTGGCTTTCAGCGCCTTGCGGATGCCACGGAAGATATCGGTCAGTGCGGTTTCTTCGCTGACGGCCATGCGCAGTGGATGGTCCAGCTTGATCCCGGTGAACTCCAGCGCCGCCGCCTCGATGTTGGCGCCTTCGAACGGCTCAACACGGAAGAAGTAGGTGTGATCCGGGTAAACAAAACCCTTTTCATCCATGGCGATGGTGGTCGCGGCAATCTCCAGCAGAGCGTCGGTGGCCGAGTTGAAGCCACCGGTTTCTACGTCAACGACAACCGGCAAGTAGCCGCGAAAGCGTGCTGCCATCGGGTGACGGGAGCCGCCACCACCACTTTGACCGTCCAGTTCGTCGTCGAAATGGTCTTCACTCACGCGTGTTCCTCCAGCAGGCGCCAGCGCAGTTTTTCACCGGCGCGCAGCGGGATAACGGTCAGCTCGCCAAACGGCAGGCTGGTCGGGGCAGTCCATTCTTCACGAACCAGGGTGATGCGATCGGTGTTCGCCGGCAGGCCGTAGAAGCGCGGGCCATTGAGGCTGGCGAAGGCTTCGAGTTTGTCCAGCGCGTTACGCTGTTCGAAGGCTTCGGCATACAACTCGATGGCGGCGTATGCGGTGTAGCAGCCGGCACAGCCGCAAGCGGCTTCCTTGGCGTGCTGGGCATGCGGCGCCGAGTCGGTGCCGAGGAAGAACTTCGCGCTGCCACTGGTGGCCGCGTCGAGCAGGGCTTCCTGGTGCGTATTGCGTTTGAGGATCGGCAGGCAATAGAAGTGCGGCCGAATCCCGCCCACCAGCATATGGTTGCGGTTGTAGAGCAGGTGATGCGCGGTGATCGTTGCACCAACGTTGGCCGAAGCCTCGTTGACGAACTGCACGGCGTCGCCGGTGGTGATGTGTTCGAACACCACTTTCAGCGTCGGGAAACGCTCGACCACACGGCGCATGTGCTCATCGATGAAGATCTTTTCGCGATCGAACACATCGACGTCGCCACGGGTGACTTCACCGTGGATCAGCAGCGGCATGCCGACTTCGGCCATGGCTTCCAGCGCCGGGAAGATCTTGTCGATGCTGGTCACACCGGAATCGGAGTTGGTGGTCGCGCCGGCCGGGTACAGCTTGGCTGCGTGCACGAAACCGCTGGCCTTGGCTTCACGAATTTCTTCGGGCTGGGTGCGGTCGGTGAGGTACAGCACCATCAGCGGCTCGAAGCGACTGCCGGCCGGGCGGGCAGCGAGAATCCGCTGGCGATAGCCGTCGGCTTCAGCGGCGTTGCGCACCGGCGGTACCAGGTTGGGCATGATGATGGCGCGGCCAAAAGTGCGCGCTACATCGGCAACGGTATTGGTCAACACGGCACCATCGCGAAGATGAATGTGCCAGTCGTCGGGACGCAGCAGGGTCAGGCGGTCGGACATGAGGGGATTCCAGGCGGGTCAAACTGAGGCGAATGCTACCGGAAAAGACTCTTGCAGGCACTCGCTATCAAGTTTTACGGGAACCTTCCGATATCCCGTAGGTATGCCGTAAACATAGTGTGAATCGGTCTTTGTGTTTCAGAAGCCAATGGAGCCTCCCGTGCGCCAGCGTTATTTAGCCTTGCTCAGTGTGTTTGCCAGCCTTCCGGCGATGGCGCTCACGTACCAGACCCGTCTGGAGAACATTGAGTGGACGGTCGCCGGCGACAAGTTCGAATGTCGTCTGACCCAGCCGATCACTGATTTCGGCTCGGGCGAGTTCGTGCGCAAGGCGGGCGAGCAGGCGATATTCCGTCTGAACGCCTACAACGCCATGCTCGGCGGCGGTTCAGCGACGTTGCTGGCGGCGGCTGCGCCTTGGCAGCCGGGCCGTGGTGATATCAACCTGGGGTCTGTAAGACTCGGCAGCGGTAACGTCTTGTTCAACAGTTCGCAGTCTCAGGCCGGTGGTCTGATCAGTGGTCTGCTGGACGGTCGCAGCCCGGTGGTGCGCCGCGCGTCTGGCGATGGCCGTGTCTCGGAAGTGCGCCTGTTGCCGGTCAAGTTCAGCAAAGCGTTCAACGATTACCAGACATGTGTGGCGAAACTGCTGCCGCAGAATTTCGATCAGATCAAGCAGTCGCAGATCGGCTTTCCCGGCGAGGGCGTTGACCTGGACGCCGCTGCCAAGGCCAAGCTGCAAGTGATGCTCGAATACATGAAGGCCGATCCGACGGTCAATCACATCGAACTCGACGGCCATTCCGACAACAGCGGCAATCGCCTGACCAACCGTGAACTGTCGCGCCGCAGGGCGCTGGCGGTGGTCGACTTCTTCAAGGCCAACGGTATTCAGGAATCGCAGATCACCGTGCGTTTCCATGGCGAGCAATATCCTATTGTGCCGAACACCAATGCGGCCAACCGGGCGAAGAACCGCCGGGTCAATGTCAAACTGGCGCGGGTGACTCCAGTCACGGTGCCGGCACCGCAAGCGAGTACGCCAGCCAGTACTGCGGCGACTTCCTGACCCACGGGTCATCGTCGCGCTCTCGACAGATTCTGTCGCTTTGTCGTCTTAAGCTGTCGCGCCTCTGTAAATTATCGCGTTTGAGCGGTAGACTCCTCGGCTTTCCGTAGAACCCCGTGGAGTGATGGCATGGCGGACGTAAACAAGGTCGTTCTGGCGTATTCCGGCGGCCTGGACACTTCGGTGATCCTCAAGTGGCTGCAGGATACTTATAACTGTGAAGTGGTGACCTTCACCGCTGATCTCGGTCAAGGCGAAGAGGTCGAGCCGGCCCGCGCCAAGGCTCAGGCCATGGGCGTCAAAGAAATCTACATCGACGACCTGCGCGAAGAATTCGTGCGTGATTTCGTGTTCCCGATGTTCCGCGCCAACACCGTTTACGAAGGCGAGTACCTGCTGGGTACTTCCATCGCGCGCCCGCTGATCGCCAAACGTCTGATCGAAATCGCCAACGAAACCGGCGCTGACGCCATTTCCCATGGCGCCACTGGCAAGGGTAACGACCAGGTGCGTTTCGAACTGGGTGCCTACGCGCTCAAGCCAGGCGTGAAAGTGATTGCTCCTTGGCGTGAGTGGGACCTGCTGTCCCGCGAGAAACTGATGGACTACGCCGAGAAGCATGCGATCCCGATCGAGCGTCACGGCAAGAAGAAGTCCCCGTACTCGATGGACGCCAACCTGCTGCACATTTCTTATGAAGGCGGTGTGCTGGAAGACACCTGGACCGAGCACGAAGAAGACATGTGGCGCTGGACCGTCTCCCCGGAGAAGGCTCCCGACACCCCGCAGTACCTGGAACTGACCTACCGTAACGGCGATATCGTTGCGCTGGACGGCGTCGAGATGACCCCGGCCACCGTATTGGCGACGCTGAACAAGATCGGTGGTGCTCACGGTATCGGACGTCTCGACATCGTCGAAAACCGTTACGTCGGCATGAAGTCCCGTGGCTGCTACGAAACCCCGGGCGGCACCATCATGCTGCGCGCTCACCGCGCCATCGAATCGATCACTCTGGACCGCGAAGTCGCTCACCTCAAAGACGAGCTGATGCCGAAATACGCCAGCCTGATCTACACCGGTTACTGGTGGAGCCCTGAGCGTCTGATGCTGCAACAGATGATCGACGCTTCGCAGGTCAACGTGAACGGCGTTGTGCGCCTGAAACTGTACAAGGGCAACGTGATCGTCACCGGCCGCAAGTCCGACGATTCGCTGTTCGACGCCAACATCGCGACCTTCGAAGAAGACGGCGGTGCTTACAACCAGGCTGACGCGGCGGGCTTCATCAAGCTCAACGCGCTGCGCATGCGTATTGCTGCCAACAAGGGCCGCAAGTTGTTCTAAGCGTCCCTGTCTGACGCGTAATGAAAAGGGCGGCCTTGTCTATCGAGACAAGGTCGCCCTTTTTGCATGATTCTTTGTCTGCGTCTGATTGAAGCCTGGTCCTGGCACCTGTGGCTACGACTCATCTTTCATGCCCGTCCCAGCAGCGTTACCGCCTGTGCGCAAAGGTTATAAACAATACAAAGCGTTTTGCCTGAGCCTTTCCTGACGTGTCTGATCTTCAGCAATGAATGCTGCGTCAGTAAAACGTCCGATACATGATTGGAAAGAAACACCACCACCCGGGGAGTTTTCCGATCCAGGTTCCGGATGTTTTCCAGAATCGTGGCTAACTCTCTCGATGCATCGACATCCCGAACGTCGATGAGGTGCAGGTCACTGACCCACGCGGGCAACTGAATGTTGTGCTGAATAATCAGGTTCGATTTTGAGTTGATAGCCGAGGGCGGGTCAGGCGCGTTGTGGACTTTGCACGCGTCTTTGCATTCGGCAGTACCTGATTCGCTGGGCACGATACAACTTGATAGTCCAAATGTGCCCTGCGTCGCTGGCTCTGGGGACGGGGTATTTCGTTTGTTTTCGCGATCGTTGTTGTCGATTACTTTAAGAAAGTTTTTGTCCTTGCCGAAATCCGAGGGTGAGTAGAGGGAGCGATAGTTAAAGTTTAAAGTTATAAAGAAGAGAAACAGCAAGTAAAATGGAAAGCTGATTAGAAACCATACGTAGATCTCTCTGTCTTTGTTGTCGAGGAAAGGCAGGGAAATGGCGGCTGATGTTTCCGAGATGGCTGCGAATATGGCAATGACTGTCATCGGGTTAGTGATTTTGTTTTTTATTTTCAGCATGTTTGTGCTCTTTTTTCTGATCTTTCTCATGGTTGGTAAGTTTATGTTGATTTAAGTTTTTTGGTAGTTGGTTGTGCCTGTTTATGTTTATAGCAAAAGTATTAGGTCGGGTATAAATATCTTGTTTCAAGTGTTTATATTTTGCTCGGTGTCATAGGATGTGTGCGTGAGCTGTTGCCGTGTATTTCCATTTCGATAATCAATGTCTTCTGCGGGGCGCAGATTCAAAGGTGTCAGGTGCGCTCTGCGTGGATCGTCTGATGGGCGAGTCACGATTCATGCGTCGTCAGTCGTAGTCTGTAACAAGTTAAAAGTGAAATATTTTTGCGAGATGAGGAAGGAGTAACGTCGGATGTTTAGTGCGGGTAGAGGCTTTTTGTAGGATTAATCCGCAATGACTGTAGGGTATGTCTCTCGATGCAAGTGCGTGTAAACCCTGATATGCCATAGAGCAAGTGACTGGGCTATTGTGCGTGTTCTAAAAATTCGAACAGCGAAACTGGACTTGCCCATGAATAAAGTGCTGATCGTGGATGATCACCCTGTCATTCGTCTTGCGGTACGTATGCTGATGGAACGTCATGGCTACGAAGTCATCGCAGAAACTGATAATGGTGTGGATGCGTTACAACTTGCGCGCGAACAAATGCCGGATATTGTCATTCTGGATATTGGAATACCGAAACTCGATGGGTTGGAAGTTATTGCGCGCCTGACTTCAACGGCCATGCCTATTAAAGTGCTGGTGTTGACCTCTCAAGCGCCTGGACATTTTTCAATGCGCTGCATGCAGTCGGGGGCGGCGGGTTATGTCTGTAAACAACAGGACCTGACCGAACTGCTCAGTGCAATCAAAGCGGTATTGTCCGGCTACAGTTATTTTCCCAATCAGGCGTTGCACACCGTGCGCACCAGTTTGGGTAATGCCAGTGAAGCCGACATGGTCGATCGTCTGTCCGGTCGGGAAATGATGGTGTTGCAGCAGTTGGCGCGGGGCAAGACCAACAAGGAAATCGCCGATGGCATGTTTCTGAGCAACAAAACCGTCAGCACCTACAAGACACGCCTTTTGTTGAAACTCAATGCACGCTCTCTGGTTGATCTGATCGAGTTGGCGCAGCGTAATGGTCTGGTTTGAATATATTGATAGCTGACAGCGTCATGGGCCGGTCGAACTCAGCTAGCCGCAGAAAGTGAAAAGCCTCCATTTCGGGAGGCTTTCAGATATCAGTCATCAAAATCGTAATCGGCCAATTGCTTTTGCAGTCGGCGCTCCTCAAGCAGGTTATCGATGGTACGGCGCTTGCTGAGATTGGTCTTGGCGACTTCGATCACAGGTTCGGCGTCATCAGTTTCCGCAGCGATATCGTCATCTACATCCAGTGGTTCTTTGTCGCTACTCATCAGCTAACTCCCGGCTAAGAATGCCTTTGGCGCCCCTTATATCGACATTCCTGCGGCGGGTAAAAAAGATTTTTTCAATCGACGTATCAATTATTCCAATAGCGGGTCAATCGTCCGATGTTTTGTCTTTGTACTCGCACAAGTCTTCGATCCGGCAGCTGCCGCAGCGTGGCTTGCGGGCCAGACACACGTAGCGGCCGTGAAGAATCAGCCAGTGATGAGAGTCGAGCAGGAATTCTTTGGGTACAAACTTCATCAGCTTCTTTTCCACTTCGACCACATTTTTGCCCGGTGCAATGCCGGTGCGGTTGCTGACCCGAAAGATATGAGTGTCGACGGCCATGGTCAGTTGGCGAAAAGCCGTGTTGAGCACGACGTTGGCGGTCTTGCGCCCGACTCCCGGCAAGGCTTCGAGCTCCTCGCGGGTTTGCGGGACTTCGCTGCCATGGCGTTCGACCAGCAAGCGGCAGGTCTCGATGACGTTCTTGGCCTTGCTGTTATAGAGGCCGATCGTCTTGATGTATTCGGATAGACCTTCGACACCCAGTGCATGGATCGCCGCTGGCGTGTTGGCAACCGGGAACAGCTTGGCCGTGGCCTTGTTCACGCCAACGTCCGTCGACTGCGCCGAAAGAATCACCGCGATCAACAATTCAAACGGCGAGGAGTAGGCCAGTTCGGTCTTCGGCTCCGGGTTGTCTTCGTGCAGGCGGCGGAAAATCTCCAGACGTTTTGCAGCATTCATGGGCGATGCGTTTCCTTGGATATCGAGTTCGGGCGAATCATCGCCTGACGCGCCGCCAACAGCAGCGCCAACAAAATAAAAGCACCGGGGATCAACGTGATCAGGTGCAGCCCTTCGCTAAATACAACAAAACCTGACCAGTGTTCGAACAGTCCCCGGCCGAGACTGCCGTGGCCGATGAGTTCGCGCAGCCCGGCGAGCCCCAGCATGAGTCCGCCGAACATGCCGCAGCGTTTGAAGCGCTCGGCCCGCGACTGGCGCCAGAAACCATTGTGCTCCAGCATCACGCATTGCAAGGCGATCAGGCTGGTATAGAGGCCGAAGGTCTGCTGCCAGGACAGAAACCAGCGTTGCGTGAAAAGGTCTGCACAACCGCTGAAGGTCGCAGCGAGCAACACGCTGGCGAGCAATACGCTGTTTTCTGTGAGTCGTGGCCGCAAAACAGACATGCACAAACCATAAACACCGACGACAGTGGCGAACATCAATAGTGTCCCCAGTGCACCTGCCAATGAGTCAGTGGTGCCAAGCAGCAGGGTCAGCATCAACGTGTTCGAGAGGGCTGCCGTTCGGTTCATGACCCGCTCCCCAGCAGTGCCGCGCGATGTTCATCAAAGTAGCGCAGGGCATCATGGATCGCGCTGATGGCTGCGCGCGAGGTGATGGTCGCACCGGCTATCTGATCGAATTGTCCCTGATCCTTTTTCAACGCCCAACCGGCATCTGTCGGCTCATTGCTCGATGTGCCGATAAACGATTGCAGCCAGGCATTCGGCCAGTCCCCCAGATGCCCGCCGAGTGCTGGTGTTTCGCTTTGTTTGAGGGTTTTGACCCCCAACAATTTGCCGTTGGCATCAATAGCGATCAACAGTTCGATGGCGCCCGCATAACCCTGGGTCTGACTGCGCAGCAGGATCGCTACGGTCTGGCCGCGGTTGGTCGCGCGATAGCCGCTCGTCAAGGTGCTATGGGCTAAGGTCATCTCTGCAAGGGCCAGGGGCTGTTCGAGCGGTTGATTGTCGTAAGCATCGAGCGGGAGCAGGTCGAGCAGCTTGCGGCTTTCGATAATGCGCTGCTCGTTGGCAATTTGCGCGGCAGTACTGCGGTATACAGCATAGGTCGCAGCAACACCGATGATCGCCAACAGCAGCACAATAAACGCGCTGGCCGTGCGATTCATGCGCTCACCTCTGACTGACGGGCCGCGGCAAATCGCTCCAGCGCCGGCACGCAAAGATTCGTCAGCAGCACCGCGAACGCCACGCCATCCGGGTATCCGCCCCAGGTTCGAATCACGTAAGTCAGTAGCCCGACGCCGACTCCGAACAGCAGACGGGCAAGTGCGCTTTTAGCGCCAGAGACCGGTTCAGTGATGATAAAGAACGCCCCCAGCATCGTCGCGCCACTGAGCAGTTGGAACAGCGGTGACCCATGCGAGTCCGACCCTGAGCCGTTCCAGCACAGCAGGCTGATGACAAACAGGCTGGCGAGCATGCCCACTGGCGCATGCCAACTGAAGACCCGGCGCTGCAGCAAAAACACTCCGCCGGCGAGGAATGCCAGATTCACCCATTCCACACCGTGTCCGCCAAAGCGACCGAAGGCCGGATTGCTCGCGAACAATTCGTCCATGGTCAGGCTTTTGTTGATGCGCAGGCTATCCAGCACCGTCGCCTGCGCCCAGGCATCCGGTGCCTGACCTGCGCCGAATACCTGTTGAAACGCTGCTGACAGATCCAGGCCGTGGGCCGGCCATTGAGTCATCGGTTGCGGGAACATCACCATGGCCAAGGCAAACCCGAGCATGGCCGGATTGAACGGGTTTTTGCCGACGCCGCCGTACACGTGCTTGCCGAACAGCAGACCCGAAGCAATGGCCGTTACCGTCAGCCACCAGGGGCAATAAGGTGGCAGGGCGGCAGCCAGCAATGTCGCGCTGACCAGCGCACTGCCGTCGCTCAGCGCTGGCTGCGGGGGCTGTCGACGCAGACGCAGGACGGCTGCCTCGACCATCAGCGCGGTAACGATAGCCAGCAGCAGATTGATCAACACGCCCCAACCGTATAGCCAGAACAGTGCGAGCAGCCCCGGCAAAGCGGCCAGCAGCACCAGCTTCATTGCCTGTTGCAGGCGATTGTCCGGTGCCTCAAGGGGCAACATGATCTTGCACCTGGCGCTCGGCGTCTTGCAGGCGGGCGCGGGCCTTGTCGAGGATTTCGTTGGGGGTGTCGGCACGCCGTTCGAGTTTGTTGAGGTCCGCGCGGGCGTAGGCCAATTCGGTTTTCAACTGGCGAAGCTGGCTGTCGATCGGGCGTTTTTCGACGCGCACCAGGTCAGGCAATGGCTGATCACTTGTGGCTTCGGCGGCGTGCAGAGTCTGCTCGGCATCGCGCAGTGCTTGTTCCAGCGCGGCGATCTGCTCGGGTGCTGCTTCGGCGGTTTGGGCTTTTTTCAGTTCAGCGCGGCGCATGGCCAACTGGATTTTAGCCCGCTTCAAGTCGGCGTCCTTCGCCGGGACCGTGACTGCCGGGGCAGGCGCTGCGCTGCTTTCAAGTTTCGCCAAGGCCTGTTCGGCCGCTTCGAACTGCTGCTGCAACACCATCAACTGTGTCTGCTGCTCGAAGGTCGGCGGATGGCCGAAAGCTTTCAACGATTTGTGCAATTGCGCACGGCTCATCGCTACATCGATCTTGGCTTTCTTCAGCGCCGCGTCGACGGTGGCGGCTTTCTGCGCCCGCACTCGTTCCAATGCTGCCTGCACTGGATCAGTCGCGGTCACTTCAGGCTGCGCTGCCCGTTTCGCCCGCGCTTCACGTTCCGCCTGTTTCTGTTGTTCTTCGCGGTGCAAGCGCTCGTTGCGGCGCTCGAAGCGTTGACGCGCGTGATCGCGTTTGGCTGCGCGAGCACGTTGTTCGTCGAGACTGAAGGCGAGGCCGCCGACGACCGGCAATGTACTCGGCGGCAATGGATGCATTTCGATGCAATCCACCGGACACGGTGCGACACACAGATCGCATCCGGTGCATTCGTCGATGATGACCGTGTGCATCAGTTTCGCCGCGCCAACAATCGCGTCGATCGGGCAGGCCTGAATGCACTTGGTGCAGCCAATGCATTCGGCTTCACGAATGAATGCCACTTGCGGCGGTGCCGAGCCGCGACTGATGTCCAGCTCCAGCGCCGGCACTTTCAGCAGCTCGGCCAGCGCGGCGATGGTTTCGTCACCACCCGGCGGGCACTTGTTGATTGGCTCGCCCTCGGCGATGCCTTGCGCGTAAGGTTTGCATCCGGGATGGCCGCACTTGCCGCATTGGGTCTGCGGCAGGAGGGCATCGATGCGTTGAATCAGACTCATGTTTTGATCAATCCACTGAATCCGAGAAAAATCACTGCGATCAGTCCAGCGCCGATCAGATCAATCGGCAGGCCACGAAAGGGCAGGGGTATATCGTTGTCGGCTGTGCGCTCGCGCAAATCGCTGAACAGGCTCAGCACCAGCCAGAAACCCAGCCCGGCACCGAGACTCAGCGCTGTCGCCTGCAGCAGACCTCGGTCGTTTTGCGCGTTGATCAGCGTCAGCCCGAGGACACCGGCGTTACCGAGCAATAACGGCCACAAACCTTCGAAGGGCAGATTAGGCAAGCCGCGCGCCAACAGTTTCAGCAGTGGCGCGATCAGCAAAACGCTCAACGGCAGAAATACGAACAATCGCAGGGCTTCAAGGTGAAACGGCACCAGCAACCAATGCCAGATCACGTAACCGCCTACACCGACGACCAGCATCACACACAACGTCGCCAACCCCAACGCATGCACCTGACGACGACTGCCCGCCAGCAGCGGATCGACGCCCAGCGGCCAGTGCAACACGAAGTTGTTGAGCAGCGCAGTACTGATCAGCGTAAGCACGAGTTCGGTCATGGTTCTGCCAGGGAAACGGGCGGCTGTGTCATAAGGTTAGGCATTATCCGGCACCCGCGAAGGGTGGGCCAGATATGAAAAATCCCACCGGCATGCGGGACACGCCGGTGGGATCGATTTGTTGCAGGGCCTTACTTGATGCGTTGACCCGGCTTGGCGCCGCTGTCCGGGCTCAGCAGGTAGATTTCTTCACCGCCAGGGCCGGCCGCCATCACCATGCCTTCGGAGATACCGAACTTCATTTTCCGTGGCTTGAGGTTGGCGATCATCATGGTCAGGCGCCCGTCGAGTTTCGACGGATCCGGGTAAGCGCTCTTGATCCCGGAGAACACGTTGCGTTGCTCGTCACCGATGTCCAGTGTCAGGCGCAGCAGCTTGTCCGCACCTTCGACGTGTTCAGCCTTGACGATCAGGGCGACGCGCAGGTCGATCGCCGCAAAGGCGTCGAAGTCGATTTCCGGCGACAGCGGATCCTTGGCCAGTTCGCCATTGCCCGCCGGGGCGGCTGCACCGGTGTCGGTCTGGCTGGCGGTCAGGTCTTCTTTCGAGGCATCGGTCATGGCTTGCACTTTTACCGGGTCGATGCGGGTCATCAACGGTTTGAATTCGTTCAACTGGTGGTTGGCCAGCAGCGTGGTGTGGTCGTTCCAGGTCAGCGGCGCGACGTTGAGGAACGCCTCGGCATCGGCGGCCAGCAACGGCAGTACCGGTTTGAGGAAGATCACCAATTGGCGGAACAGGTTGATGCCGGTGGCGCAGATCGCCTGGACTTCATCCTGCTTGCCTTCCTGCTTGTTCAACGACCATGGCGCCTTGTCGGCGATCCAGGCGTTGGCGCGGTCGGCCAGGGCCATGGTTTCACGCATGGCGCGGGCGAAGTCACGGGCTTCATAGGCATCGGCAATGCCTGGCGCAGCAGCGAGGAAGGCCTCGGTCAGTTCCGGCGCGGCATTGTTGTCGACCAGCAGGCCGGCGTTGCCCTTGTGAATGAAACCGGCGCAGCGGCTGGCGATGTTGACCACTTTGCCGACCAGGTCGGAGTTGACCTTCTGCACGAAGTCTTCGAGGTTCAGGTCGAGGTCATCAACGCCACGGCCCAGCTTGGCCGCGTAGTAGTAGCGCAGGTATTCCGGCGACAGGTGATCCAGATACGTGCGGGCCTTGATGAAGGTGCCGCGCGACTTGGACATCTTCTGACCGTTGACGGTCAGGTAGCCGTGCACGTTGATGCCGGTGGGCTTGCGGTAGCCCGCGCCTTCGAGCATGGCTGGCCAGAAAAGCGCGTGGAAGTTAACGATGTCCTTGCCGATGAAGTGGTACAGCTCGGCGGTGGAGTCCTTGCCCCAGAACGCGTCGAAGTCCAGCTCCGGCGTGCGGTCGCAGAGGTTCTTGAAGCTGGCCATGTAGCCGATCGGCGCATCCAGCCACACGTAGAAATATTTGCCCGGCTCGCCCGGGATCTCGAAACCGAAGTACGGCGCATCGCGGGAGATATCCCACTGCTGCAGGCCGGCGTCCAGCCATTCGGCGATCTTGTTGGCCACGGCATCTTGCAGAGTGCCGCTGCGGGTCCAGGTCTGCAGCATTTGCTGGAAGTCTGGCAGCTTGAAGAAGAAGTGCTGGGAATCCTTGAGCACCGGGGTGGCGCCGGAGATCGCCGACTTCGGATCCTTCAGGTCTGTCGGGGCGTAGGTCGCACCGCATTTTTCGCAGTTGTCGCCGTACTGGTCTTCAGTGCCGCATTTCGGGCAGGTGCCCTTGATGAAGCGGTCGGCCAGGAACATTTTCTTTTCCGGGTCGAAATACTGGGTGATCGAGCGCTGTGCGATGTGCCCGGCGTCACGCAGCTTGAGGTAGATCTGGCTCGACAGCTCACGGTTTTCTTCAGCGTGAGTGGAGTGGAAGTTGTCGAAGTCGACCAGAAACTCGGCAAAGTCGGCGCTGTGTTCAGCCTGCACATTGGCGATCAACTGTTCCGGGGTGATGCCTTCTTTTTCCGCGCGCAGCATGATCGCCGAACCGTGGGCGTCGTCGGCGCAGACATAAATGCACTGGTTGCCGCGATGCTTCTGGAAGCGCACCCACATATCGGTCTGGATATATTCCAGCATATGGCCAAGGTGAATCGAACCGTTGGCGTAGGGCAGGGCGCTGGTGACGAGGATCTTGCGTGGTTCGGACATGTGGGGCTTCGCTACTTGATGAAACGGAGGTCGGCCACTATAAAGCGCTGGCGCATAATTTTCACCCTGTGCGCCTGTTTCATTGGATGAGCAACAGCAAAGATCAAAAGATCGCCGCCTTCGGCAGCTCCTGCACATGATCCCCTGTAGGCGCTGCCGAAGACGGCGATCTTTTTCAGGTACGATACCCGCCATCTATTCCCAGTCTTGTTATCGGAGTTGCCCATGAGCGCCGTCACTCGCGCAGCGGTGGAAGCCGTCCTCAGCCAATACACCGACCCTTACCTGAACCAGGACCCGGTCAGCGCCGGTTGCGTGAAGCACATCGAGATCGTCGGTGACCGCGTCAACGTGCAGCTGGAAATCGGTTACGCCGCCGGTCTGTTCAAGAGCGGCTGGGCGCAACTGCTGCAACTGGCCATCGAAAACCTTGACGGCGTGGTTATCGCCAAGGTTGAAGTGACCAGCGTGATCGCCGCGCACAAGGCCCAGGCGCAGATTCCCGGGCTGGCCAACGTCAAGAACGTGGTCGCCGTGGCGTCCGGCAAGGGCGGCGTGGGCAAATCGACCACCGCCGCCAACCTCGCTCTGGCTCTGGCCCGCGAAGGCGCCAAGGTCGGTATTCTCGACGCCGATATCTACGGTCCGAGCCAGGGCATCATGTTCGGCATCCCTGAACGCACCCGCCCGGAGGTCAAGGACCAGAAGTGGTTCGTGCCGCTCAAGGCCCACGGTGTTGAAGTCATGTCGATGGCGTTCCTCACCGACGACAACACGCCGATGGTCTGGCGCGGGCCGATGGTCTCCGGAGCGCTGCTGCAATTGGTCACGCAAACCGCTTGGGGCGATCTGGATTATCTGGTCATCGACATGCCGCCAGGCACCGGCGACATTCAACTGACCCTGGCGCAGAAAGTCCCGGTGGCCGGCGCGGTGATCGTCACCACACCCCAGGATCTGGCTTTGCTCGACGCGCGCAAAGGCGTAGAAATGTTCCGCAAGGTCAACATTCCGGTGCTGGGCGTGGTGGAAAACATGGCCGTGCACATCTGCTCGAATTGCGGGCATGCCGAGCATCTGTTCGGTGAAGGCGGGGGCGAGAAGCTGGCGACCCAGTACGGCGTTGAGCTGCTGGCCTCGCTGCCGCTGTCGATGCTGATCCGCGAGCAGGCCGATGGCGGCAAGCCGACGGTGATCGCCGAGCCGGACAGCCAGATTGCCATGGTCTATCAGGAGCTGGCCCGCCACGTTGGCGCGCGGATCGTGTTGCAGGAAGCGGCGACGCCGGCGATGCCGAATATCACCATCAGCGACGATTGATGACTCAGCAACACTGAAAAAAACTGTGGGAGCGAGCCTGCTCGCGAATGCGGTGGATCAGACAACCAAAGGGTTGAATGACACACCGCATTCGCGAGCAGGCTCGCTCCCACATTTGGTTTTGTAGTGGGGGGGGTTAGATGCGCAAGCCGCCATCCATCTCCAGAATCCGCCCGGTGTAGTAGTCGTTCTCGAAGATGTACGCCGCCGAATGGGCGATCTCTTCCGGCTTGCCCATGCGCTTGAGCGGGATTCCCGACGTCATTTTCTCCAGCGCTTCCGGCTTCATGCCCAGGGTCATCTCGGTTTCGATGAAGCCCGGTGCAATGCCCGCCACACGAATGCCATAGCGCGCCAGCTCTTTGGCCCAGGTCACCGTGGCTGCTGCCACACCAGCCTTGGCCGCCGAGTAATTGGTCTGGCCAACGTTGCCCGCACGCGAGATCGACGAGATGTTGATGATCGCGCCGCTATTCTTCAGCTCGACCATTTTCGCCGCCACTTCACGGGTGCAAAGGAACACGCCGGTCAGGTTGACGTCGATCACCGCCTGCCACTGTGCCAGGCTCATCTTGGTCATTTCGCCGTCCTTGACCTTGAGCAGCAGGCCATCACGGAGGATTCCGGCGTTGTTGATCAGGCCGTGGATCGCGCCAAAGTCGGCGGCGACCTGAGCGACCATGTGCTCGACCTGCTCTTCATTGGCCACGTTGCACAGGTAACTGCGCGCCTCGACACCTTTGGCCTTGCAGGCCGCGACCGCGTCGTCGAGCTTTTCCTGATTGAGGTCGACCAGCGCGAGTCTGGCGCCTTTGCCGGCGAAATACTCGGCCATGGAACGGCCCAAACCCTGGCAACCGCCAGTGATAATGATTACTTTGTCGTTGAGTTGCATTTGCATGCCCCGATAGCTGGTCTGAGTCGTTTTTGTTTTCAGCAACGCCCGATCTGCACCGGCCGTGGCTGGAGTGCACATGAGAATTGCCCGCCGGCGTGACGGGGACTTGATCCCGGGCGCCTGTCCGTTTTTTCGACGGATTCTATTTAAGGAGTCATAAATTGAGCGTTGAAGTGGCCAAGAATGCCCGAGAATTGCTTCTCAAGGAATACCGTGGAGTGCTGTCGACGCACTCGAAATCGATGCCCGGTTTTCCCTTTGGCTCCGTGGTGCCTTACTGCCTGGACGAGCAGGGCCGGCCGCTGATCCTGATCAGCCGCATTGCACAGCACACCCACAACCTGCAAAAAGACCCGAAGTGCTCGATGCTCGTCGGCGAGCGCGAGGCTGACGACGTACAAGCGGTGGGGCGCCTCACTTATCTGGCCGAAGCGCAAAAGCTTGAAGACGCGGCTGCCATCGAAGCCGCCGCCGAGCGTTACTACCGTTATTTCCCGGATTCGCAGAATTACCACAAGGCCCACGATTTCGACTTCTGGGTGCTGAACCCGGTGCGTCACCGCTACATCGGCGGTTTCGGCGCGATTCACTGGGTCGATCAACTGACCTTGGCCAACCCGTTCGCCGGCAAGGCTGAAATCAGCATGGTCGAGCACATGAACAGTGACCACGCCAAAGCCATCGCGCACTACGTCGACCTCGCCGGTCTGCCGAAAAGCGTGCCGGCGCAACTGGCCGGGATCGACACCGAAGGCATGCACCTGCGCATCGGTCAGGCGCTGTACTGGCTGCCGTTTCCGGCGCCTTGTCATACGCCGATACAAGTGCGCGAAGCCTTGGTTTCATTGGCTCACGCCGAGGTCTGGCCAAAAAATGAAGTGGCCGACGCTTGAATTCACGAAAGGGCGACGTCATCTAGGGCTTACTGCAAGGCATTTCTTGCGTTGAGGAAACTTTGATGCGCCCTTTTCTGTTGCTCTTTCTGCTGTTTCCAGTGCTGGAGCTGTTCGTATTCGTCAAAGTGGCAGGCTCTATCGGGTTTTTCCCGGCCCTGCTGCTGATCATTCTCGGCTCGATGTTCGGCGTGTTCGTGCTGCGCGTCGCCGGTCTGGCCACGGCCCTGCGTGCCCGTGAAAGCCTGAACCGCGGCGAATTGCCCGCGCAAACCATGCTCGAAGGGCTGATGCTGGCATTGGCCGGTGGCCTGTTGATCCTGCCGGGCTTCATCAGCGATGTGGTCGGTCTGGTCATGCTGCTGCCCATCAGCCGCCGGTTGCTGGCAAACAAGATGCGCCAGCGCGCCGAAGAACAGGCCATGCGCCAGCGTGCGTTCGCCGACGACCTGCAACCCCGTGGCGGTCCCGCACCGCGTCAGCCTCTGGGCCGCGAGGGTGATGTGATCGAAGGCGAGTTCGAACATCGCGACAGCAAGTAACGCCTCTCTCTACACGGCACCTTCGGGTGCCGTGTTCGTTTATGGACTGCTTTTGTGCAGAACATCAGTGAAAAATTTTTCGCCCCGCCCTTGTAATAAGCTTATGCGCCCTTATGTATCGGTCACCGAAAGGTTTCCGGTATTGAACCGGACAGACTTCCGCGGTTCGCTCGACGAATCGCAACCGGCGCAGGCCGGATTTGTTAAACCCGCCGGGACTACACCGGCCGATGAAAACCACAATTAGGAGAGATCGACAATGAAGCTTCGTCCTCTGCATGACCGCGTCGTTATCCGTCGCAGCGAAGAAGAAAAGAAAACCGCTGGCGGTATCGTCCTGCCAGGTTCGGCTGCTGAAAAAGCCAACCACGGTGTGATTCTCGCTGTAGGCCCGGGCAAAGCTCTGGAAAACGGTGAAGTGCGCGCACTGTCCGTCAAGGAAGGCGACAAGGTTGTGTTCGGTCCTTACTCCGGCAGCAACACAGTGAAAGTCGACGGCGAAGACCTGCTGGTAATGAGCGAGAACGAAATCCTCGCTGTTATCGAAGGCTGATAACCCCGTTCATTTTCCCGCTACTACAAAGTATTTAAGGAATATCGATCATGGCTGCTAAAGAAGTTAAATTCGGCGATTCCGCCCGCAAGAAAATGCTTGTTGGTGTCAACGTTCTGGCTGACGCGGTAAAAGCGACCCTGGGCCCGAAAGGCCGTAACGTGATCATCGAGAAAAGCTTCGGCGCTCCGACCATCACCAAGGACGGGGTTTCCGTTGCCAAGGAAATCGAGCTGAAAGATCGTTTCGAAAACATGGGCGCGCAGCTGGTCAAAGACGTTGCCTCCCGTGCCAACGATGACGCCGGTGACGGTACGACCACTGCGACCGTTCTGGCTCAGGCCATCGTCAACGAAGGCCTGAAAGCCGTCGCTGCCGGCATGAACCCGATGGACCTCAAGCGCGGTATCGACAAAGCGACCATCGCGATCGTCAAAGAGCTGAAAGCCCAGTCCAAGCCATGCGCTGACTTCAAAGCGATCGCTCAGGTCGGCACCATCTCGGCCAACTCCGACAATTCCATTGGCGACATCATTGCCGAAGCCATGGAAAAAGTCGGTAAAGAAGGCGTGATCACCGTTGAAGAAGGCTCGGGCCTGGAAAACGAACTGTCGGTTGTTGAAGGCATGCAGTTCGACCGTGGCTACCTGTCCCCGTACTTCGTCAACAAGCCGGACACCATGGTTGCCGAGCTCGACGGCCCGCTGATCCTGCTGGTCGACAAGAAGATCTCGAACATCCGCGAAATGCTGCCAGTGCTGGAAGCCGTTGCCAAAGCCGGCCGTCCACTGCTGATCGTGGCTGAAGACGTTGAAGGCGAAGCCCTGGCGACGCTGGTTGTGAACAACATGCGCGGCATCGTTAAAGTTGCTGCCGTCAAGGCACCAGGCTTCGGCGACCGTCGCAAAGCCATGCTGCAGGACATCGCTGTTCTGACCGGCGGTACCGTTATCTCCGAAGAGATCGGCCTGAGCCTGGAAAGCACCACCCTGGAGCACCTGGGTAACGCCAAGCGCGTAACCCTGTCCAAGGAAAACACCATCATCGTTGACGGTGCTGGCGTTGAAGCAGACATCCAGGCGCGTATTGCTCAGATCCGTGCCCAGGTTGCTGAAACTTCTTCGGACTACGACCGTGAAAAACTGCAAGAGCGTTTGGCCAAGCTGTCCGGCGGCGTAGCGGTGATCAAGGTTGGCGCTGGTTCCGAAGTAGAAATGAAAGAGAAGAAAGCCCGCGTTGAAGATGCTCTGCACGCGACCCGTGCAGCCGTTGAAGAAGGCGTTGTTCCGGGCGGTGGTGTCGCGTTGGTGCGTTCGCTGCAAGCCATTGCTGACCTGAAAGGTGACAACGAAGACCAAAACGTTGGTATCCAGTTGTTGCGTCGCGCTGTTGAAGCACCTCTGCGCCAGATCGTTGCCAACTCCGGCGACGAGCCGAGCGTGGTTGTCGATAAGGTCAAGCAGGGGTCGGGTAACTTCGGTTACAACGCGGCTTCTGGTGAATACGGCGACATGATCGAAATGGGCATCCTGGATCCGGCAAAAGTGACTCGTTCGGCTTTGCAAGCGGCCTCGTCAATCGCCAGCCTGATGATTACGACTGAAGCCATGATTGCTGAGATCAAAGAAGATGCACCAGCTGGCGGCGGTATGCCAGACATGGGCGGCATGGGTGGCATGGGCGGCATGATGTAAGCCAGCCTTGTCCCTGTAACGAAAAACCCCGCAGGCGCAAGCCAGCGGGGTTTTTTATTGCCTTTGATTCAGTGTTGGCGCAAGACCGAGTAATCGTTCATCGCTGGCAAGCCAGCTCCCACAGTGATTCAGGCGTTCACAAAATGTGTGCTCGACACCAATCCTGTGGGAGCTGGCTTGCCAGCGATCGCGTCAGATCAGACGCTGACCGGTTGTGCCTGGACGACACCCTCGGTTTTCACCGCCGGGCGATACAGCACCCAGTAATACGACCCCAGGCAAATCAGCCAGCAGAAAATCGCCGTCCACACGTTGTGCGAAAAGAAGTGCGCACCCTGCATCATCCGGCTGATCGAAAATACCGAACCCAGCGCAAAGGCAAAGATAAACGCCTGACGGGCCAGACGCGGACGGCGATCACGCAGGACAAAGAACAGCGCAAACAAGGTGAACCCCGTCGCCGCATGACCACCGGGCCAGCAACGTCCGGGCTTGTCGGTCTGAGGACGATGTTCCATCAGTTTGCTGTAGGTTTCATGGCCGCCGAATTGTTCCAGGCTCCATGGGCACTGCACCGCCGTCACGGCTTTGACAGGGGTAACGAATGAGGTTGCCAGGCCCAGCGACAGCACCAGACAGCCCAGTTCACGTTTGAAGGGCTTCAGTCTGGCGATGAAAAACGAGCCGAGAAAACCCAGCACCGCAAACACCGAAAACGCGATCACCACTTGTTTGGCGCGATCGTGCAGGATGTCTTCCAGGAAAAAACTGTGGCGGCCAATAAAGTCGCCAGCCACCGGGTCATAGAACAGCCGGGCCAGATCCATATCCAGGTCGGTCAGTTCAAGCAGCACCAGAACGATCGCCGCAATGGTGGGTATTCCCAGGCACAGCCACAGGTTCAGCGGTCTGGAAGCAGGGCGGGCAGAAGTCGACACCATGGGCAATTCCTTGGTCGTAAGTGGAGTCTGAAGAGCGCAACCGCGCGGAGTCTACGCGCGCTGGCGTCGCCGATTTGTTAACCGAAGGTGAAAAAAACGTTGGCAGGCGCAATGAGCGTTTTTCTTGCCAGACAACCCGACGCACGCCTAGCCCTGAGCCACACTTGGCCGTAAGCTGCGCGGGCCAAGACGGCCGTTACCCCGTACGGAGGAGGTGCCCATGCGAATTCTATTGGTCGAAGACAACCGCGACATCCTGGCCAATCTGGCCGATTATCTGGGCCTCAAGGGCTATACCGTCGATTGCGCTCAGGACGGCCTGTCGGGCCTGCATCTGGCGGCCACCGAGCATTACGACCTGATCGTGCTCGACATCATGCTGCCGGGCATCGATGGCTACACCCTGTGCAAACGCCTGCGTGAAGATGCCCGTCGGGACACACCGGTGATCATGCTCACCGCTCGCGATCAACTGGACGATCGTTTGCAGGGTTTCAAGTCCGGGGCGGACGATTACCTGGTCAAACCTTTTGCCTTGTCCGAACTGGCCGCGCGCGTCGAAGCGGTGATGCGCCGCACCCAGGGTGGCGGTCGTCGGGCGTTGCAGGTCGGTGATCTGAGCTACGACCTCGATACGCTGGAGGTCACCCGTGAGGGCAAATTGCTTAAGCTCAACCCGGTCGGCCTGAAGCTGCTGGCCGTTTTGATGCAGAAGAGCCCGCACGTGCTGCGCCGGGAAATTCTCGAAGAAGCGCTGTGGGGCGATGATTGCCCCGACAGCGACAGCCTGCGCAGCCACGTTCACCAACTGCGACAAGTCATTGATAAACCGTTTGCCAAACCACTGCTGCACACCGTGCACGGGGTGGGTTACCGGCTGGCCGACGTGTAATGGAGTTCAGGCAAAGTCTTTCCCAGCGGATCATCATTGCCTTTGCCTTGATGAGCGCACTTGTGGCCGGCGCCTTCGCGATGGGCATCGTCGCGACCGTGCACCTGGTGGAAGAGAAGTTGATTTCGGCGGGGCTGGGCGGCGATCTGCAACGGCTTCTGCTGATGGACAACGTCTCGGACTGGAGCCATCGCCCGGAACCCGACCAGTTGTTCTATTTCAGTGGCGGGCCGGGGGATTTCGAGCTGCCCAAGGACCTGCGCCACCTCGATTCCGGTTTCCATGAAGTGTTCCGCGAGCAGCTGTCGTATCACGCGATGGTCGAGGTCGTTGACGGTCGACGTTATGTGCTGCTGCAGGATCAAAGTGATTTCGAAGAGCGCGAGCGCGTACTGTTTGCCGTGGTGCTGGTCGGCTTTGTGCTCAGCCTGGCCCTGGCGGTATTCCTCGGGTGGGTGCTCGCACGCAAGGTGATGGCACCGGTGGTGCGCCTGGCCCGGCAGGTGCGCCATCGCGATCAGTTGCTCGGCCTGGCGCCGCCGTTGGCGCCGGATTACGCGGCTGACGAAGTTGGCGAGCTGGCGGTGGCGTTCGATGCCACGCTGGGGCGCCTGCGTCAGGCGCTGACGCGTGAAAGACTGTTCACCAGCGATGTCAGTCACGAATTGCGCACGCCGCTGATGGTCTTGGCCAGCTCATGCGAATTGCTGATGGAAAACCCGGCCATCGATCAGCGTGGGCGCAACCAGGTCCAGCGCATTGCCCGGGCCAGTGAAGAAATGCGCGAACTGGTGCAGACCTTCCTTATGCTCGCCCGCTCCCAGCGCGAAGATGCCGGTTCGGCACCGCAACAGAATCTCGCCCAAGTCGCGGACAGCCTGTTGTGTGTGTGGCGAGAGTCGATCGAAAGCAAAGGGCTGACCTTGCAGTTCGAACCGGGCAATCCGCCACACACCTGCTACAACGCAACGTTGTTGACCGCGGTGATGGGCAACCTGTTGCGCAACGCTTGTCACTACACCGAGAAGGGCTTTATTCGCCTGACACTCACGGCCAACGGCTTTGTGGTGGAAGACTCCGGTGTCGGCATTCCGGAAGAAAAACGTGAAGCCATGTTCGAGCCTTTCGTGCGTGGCAGCGAAAAGCGCGGCGAGGGGCTGGGCCTGGGATTGTCGCTGGTTCAGCGGATCTGCGAGAACCAGGGCTGGACCGTCAGTCTCAGCACGATGGAACCCAATGGCTGCCGCTTCGAGGTGGATCTGGGCAAAATCTGACGCACGGAGTGGCTCGATGCTACTCCCTCCTTCCTGTCTAAATCCTGTATAACGCTGTAATAATTTGTCTGTTTACCGGACATTTTTTTCACAAATGGATGACCTGACGCTGACACACCGCTCCTTAAGGTGGTGACATCAGCAATTCAGGAGTTCAGGTGATGGCCGGTCCGATCAAACTCGATTTTTCCGAGAAGTACGACGATCAACACGCGCAAAAATACCTGCGCAAGCACAAAGAAAGCCTTGGACGGCGGCTCTCCCACTGGCGTGACGAACAGATGGCCCGCAAGGCGCTGGCGTCCGTTGGCGATCCGGGGCTGGTGCTGGATCTGCCTTGCGGTGCCGGGCGCTTCTGGCCCCTGTTGGGCGAAAAAGCCAACCGGGTGATTATCGGCGCGGACAATTCCGAATCGATGATCAAGACGGCCATGCAGTCGCAACCGGCCGATGTGGTGAAACGGGTACAACCCTTGCACACATCTGCCTTCGACATTGCCTTGCCTGACAACGCCGTCGACAGCATTTTCTGCATGCGTCTGCTCCACCACATCGGTGAAGCCGAGCATCGCCGGGCGATTCTGCGCGAATTCGAGCGCGTCACCCGCGACAGTGTGATCGTTTCGTTGTGGGTTGATGGCAATTTCAAAGCCTGGAAACGCCAGCGAGCCGAGCGCAACCGTGACAAACGCGAGTATCAGAATCGCTTTGTGTTACCGGCCGCTACGGTGGAAAAGGAGTTCGAGGAAGCAGGTTTTCGGATTCAGGAACAACTGGACTTTATTCCGCTCTACGCCATGTGGCGGGTTTACGTATTACGCAAGAGGTAACAGGATGGCAGTGCAATTTGCAGCAGAAACGGATGTCGCTCCGCAAGATCGCTTTGACTTTTACTGGAACCAGCGCGGCGAGTGGGTGGAAGAACCCAATGTTCGACGTGGCGGGGAAAGTGGCGTGCAAAGGGTCGTGGGGCGCGATGGTCAACTGCTGTATGCCAAGCGCCAGACCGGTCATATCTACCGCAGCTGGTTGCACCCTTTTGGCCGTCCTACCGTTTTGCGTGAGCTTGACGCGCTGACCGGCGTGAGCAAGCTCGGTGTTCGCGTGCCGGAGATCGTTTTCTGCGGCGCTCAGCCTGATCCGCAACACAAGTGGCGTGCACTTTTGGTCACCAAGTCCCTGGACGGTTTCCAGGAACTGGAACACTGGCTGGCGGCCGCCGGCGGTCGTGATCAGTGCGGCGATGTGGTGTATGAGCGTGTGCTCAAGGACCTCGCCGAAAACCTGGCGCGCATGCACAAGGGCCGTTGGCAGCACAGCTGCATCTACATCAAACACGTGTTTGTGCGCGTGACGGGCGAAGGCGAGTCGGCCAAGGTCGAGGTCGCCTTGATCGATCTGGAGAAATGCCGCCAGCGTCTGACCGCCTATCGCGCCGCTTCCCACGACATGAAGCAATTGCGCCGCCACTCGTCGTTCCGCGACGCGGACTGGAAAAAACTCGTCTACTTTTATGAGACGGCGTTTGGCAGCGCTATCAAAGGTTTATAGCGATGAAACTAGAAATTGCACGAGGTTTGTTTTTGGTTGGAGCCTTGGCAGTTGCTTCATTGGCGGTGGCTGCCTGGGAGCAGCCCCGCATGCAGGTGGTGGGCGCGTCCGTAGACGACGCCCACTGCGCAGTCCCACGGGTGGCGAAAGCCTCCGTGGCGACCAAACCTGATCATGATCTGTTGTTGTTCATGTTCGGACTTTCTCAAGGGATGAGGCCACAAAGTTGAGCAGATTGAAGCCCACATAAAAGGCCTCGCAGATGCGAGGCCTTTTTTTATGCAAGCAAGATCAAAAGATCGCAGCCTTCGGCAGCTCCTACATGGGGCGGTGTAGGAGCTGCCGAAGGCTGCGATCTTTTGCTTTCAAGGCTTATCGGGTTTCGCCAGCAGGGTGTAAACGCAGGGCAGCACAAACAGCGTAAACAACGTGCCAATCGACATCCCCGTGGCAATCACCATGCCGATATCAAAACGGCTGACCGCACCCGCGCCCGTGGCGAGAATCAGCGGCACCATGCCAAACACCATCGCCGCTGTGGTCATCAACACCGGCCGCAAGCGAATCGCCGCCGCTTCCTCAACGGCTTCACGCGCCGTCAGGCCCTTGTCCTTACGCAACTGGTTGGCGAACTCGACGATCAGGATCCCATGCTTGCTGATCAGCCCGATCAGCGTCACCAACCCGACCTGGGTGTAGATGTTCATGCTCGACCAGCCAAGGAACAGCGGAATCAACGCGCCACAAATCGATAACGGCACCGTCACCAGAATCACCAGCGGATCGCGGAAACTCTCGAACTGCGCCGCCAGCACCAGAAAGATAATCGCCAGCGCCAGCGCAAAGGTTACCCACAAGGCGCTGCCTTCCTGGACGAACTGGCGTGAAGCGCCGCCGTAGTCGAAAGCAAATCCGGCTGGCGCTTCTTCGCGGGCGATCTGCAACACGGTGTCGATGGCTTCACCCATGCTCACCAACGGGAAACCGGAGATTTTCGCCGCGTTGAGTTGCTGGAACTGGTTGAGCTGGCGCGGTCGGGCGCGGTCGCTGACCTTGATCAGTGTCGACAGTGGCAGCAACTCACCCTGGGTGTTTTTCACGTAGTAATTGTTCAGCCAGTCCGGGTTGTCGCGATAGGGGCGCTCGACCTGAGCGATCACCTTGTAGCTGCGCCCTTCAATGGTGAAACGATTGATTTCCGCTTCGCCCAACAGGGTGGCGAGGGTGCCACCGAGGTCCTGCATCGATACGCCCATCTGCGCTGCTTTGGCGCGGTCGATGTCGACCACCACCTCGGGTTTGTCGAACGCCAGATCGAGGTCGACGAAGGCGAACTTGCCCGACTCCATGGCGCGTTTCTTGATCCGGTCGGCGACTTGCAACAGTAGTTCGTAGTCGTTGGCGGTGTTGACCACAAACTCGAACGGCAAGCCTTCGCCGGTGCCGGGCAGGGAAGGCAGGTTGAAACCGAAAATCTGCAGGCCCGGAATACCTTCCAGCTTGCCTTGCACCTCCGGGAGGATTTCCATTTGCGTACGACTGCGTTCGTTCCACGGCTTGAGCAGGAAGCCGCCGATGCCCGCCTGCACACCGTTGTAGCCGTTGATCTGGAACGACGAGTAGTACTCCGGAAACTCCTTGAAGATCTTGATGAATTCGTCGGTGTAGGTGCTCAGGTAATCGAGGTTGGTTGGCTGCGGCGCAGTGGCCATCATGAAAATGATGCCCTGATCTTCGTCCGGGGCCAGCTCCGATTTGGTGAACTTGAGGAACACCGGGATCAGGCACAATACGATCACCGCGAACACCAGCACCACCGGCCGCGTGTTCAGTGTGCCGTGCAGCATGCTTTGATAGCGGCGCTTGAGGCCATCGAAAATACGATCAAGGCGATGCGCCAGGCCGCTGGGGTTTTCCTCGTGGCGCAGCAAGAACGCGCACATCATCGGTGACAGGGTCAGGGCGACGATCCCGGAAATCACCACGGCGCCGGCCAGGGTCAACGCAAATTCCTTGAACAACGCCCCGGTCAGCCCGGTGAGAAAGCCGATCGGCGCATACACCGCCGCCAGGGTGATGGTCATCGACACCACCGGCATGGCGATTTCCCGTGCACCTTCCAGCGCCGCATCAAACGGCGTTTTGCCTTCCTCGATATGCCGGTGGATGTTTTCCACCACGACAATCGCATCGTCCACCACCAGACCGATGGCCAGCACCATTGCCAGCAGCGTCAGCAGGTTCATCGAGTAGCCCATCATCTGCATGAAGAACATCACGCCGATCATCGACAGCGGAATGGTCACCACCGGGATCACCACCGAACGCAATGCGCCGAGGAACAGGAACACCACAACGATGACGATCAGCACCGCTTCGAACAGGGTTTTCACCACTTCATCAATCGACGCCTGAATGAACAGCGTGGCGTCGTAGGCGATCTCGCTCTTGAGGTTCGGCGGCAGTTGCGCTTCCAGCTCCGGCATCAGCTTGCGCACTTCCTTGATCACATCCAGCGGGTTGGCGCCGGGGGTGGCCTTGATGCCGATGTATACCGATGGCGTGCCGCCGAACGAGCTGATCGAATCGTAGTTTTCTGCGCCCATTTCCACCCGAGCGACATCGCTGAGCAGCACGCGGCTGTCGCCACTGACCTTGAGCGGAATCGCCGCGAAGGCTTCGGCGGATTTCAGTTCGGTGTTGGCGTTGATGCTGGTGACCACGTACTCGCCTTTCACTTCGCCGGCAGCGGAGAGGAAGTTGTACTGGCGCACCGCGTTGGTCACATCGTTGGCGCTGAGGCCGAAACCGGCGAGCTTCACCGGGTCGAGCCACAGGCGCATGGCGAACACCTGATTGCCGAGAATTTCCGCCTCGGCCATGCCCGGCAGAGTCGCCAGTTTTGGCTGGATTACCCGTGACAGGTAGTCGGTGATCTGCGGGTTGCTCAGATCCTTGCTGAAGAAGCTGATGTACATCAGCGCCGAGGCGTCGGCGGACTCCTTGCTCAGCACCGGGTCTTCGGCGTCCTGCGGCAGCTTGTTTTTCACCTCGTTGGCCTTGGCCAGCAGTTCGGTGAACAAGCGGTCGGTGTTGGAACCGATGCGCGCGTAAATCGAAATCACCGAGAAATTCTGGCGACTGACCGAGGTCATGTAGTCGATGCCCTCGGCGCTGGCCAGGCTCTGCTGCATCGGCTGGGTGATGTAGCCCTGAATGGTTTCGGCGTTGGCCCCGGGATAAGCCGTAGTGACCGTGATCAGGGCGTTTTCCATTTGCGGGTATTGGCGCAGCGGCAACTTGCTCCAGGCTTGAAAGCCCAGCAGCACAATCAACAGGCTGACCACGGTGGCGAGCACCGGGCGGCGGATGAACGGATCGGTAAAAGCCATGGGAATTCCTTGATCAGTCGGCGCGGGGCGGACTGTTCTGCTCGCCGAGGGTCTTGTCGTCGCTGATGGCGATGTGAGCACCGTTGTCCAGTTTGATCTGGCCGGCCGTCACCACTTGTTCGCCGCTCTGCACGCCCTTGTTGATCATCACCAGGCCATCGCGGCGCTCACCGGTTTCGATGAAGCGGCGTTCGGCGATCAGCACCGGTTGGCCCTTGTCATCCTTTTCGACGCTGCCGTCCTCGGCTTTCTTCTGCCCGACCACGTAGATCGAGTTGCCGTAGAGGGTGTAGGTGATCGCACTCTCCGGCACGACGATGTGTTTCTGCGGATCGGGCAGCAACACCTCGAGGCTGGCGAACATGCCCGGGAGCAATTTGCCGTCCGGGTTGGCCAGCGTGGCGCGAACCAGAATGTTGCGCGTAGTGCTTTCGACGATCGGGTTGATCGCGCTGATCTTGCCGGCGAAGTTCTGCTTGGGATACGCGGCGACAGCGATCTGCACCGGCTGACCGATGGCCAGTTTAGGCACCGATTGTTCGGGCAGGTAGAAGTCGGCGTAGAGGCTGCTCAAGTCCTGCAGTGTGGCGATTTTGCTGCCGCTGGCGAGGTAGTCGCCGACGTCGACCTGACGGATGCCGATGGTGCCGCTGAACGGCGCGAGGATGCGTTTTTTCGCCAGCGAAGCGTTGAGCTGATTGACCGTGGCTTTGTTCTTTTGCAGCACGGCGGAGAGCCGGTCGTACTCGCCTTTGGAGATCGCGCGGCTGTCGACCAATTGCGCGCCACGGCCGAAGTCCAGTTGTGCCAGACCCAGATCAGCCTTGGCGGTTTCCAGCAGGGCGGTTTCGACGCCACTGTCGAGTTGCAGCAGCGGCTGCCCGGCCTTGACCTTCTGGCCGGATTCGAACTTGAGTTCGGTGACGGTGCCGGCCACTTCCAGGCTTAGCTCGACACCCTGCAGCGCCTTGAGAGAGCCAACGGTGGGCAAACGCATCTGCCACGGCTGTTCGGTGGCATTGGCCACGGCAACGCTGATCGGCGGTTTCGGCTTGGAAAAGCCCTGGATCATCGTGTAGATCGAAAAGGCTTTGTATCCGCCCAGCACCAGGACGATCAACAAAACAACACCCAACATGATCAGCATGCGGCGACGCAGCATATTTCCAGTTCCTTGGATAAATCAGGTGAGACAGGCGGGCACATTACTCCGAGTACAGGGGGGATTCCAACTGGCAGTTTTTACAGGAGGCGCAAAAAGATCGCAGTCCGCGGCAGCTCCTGAAGAGGAGTGCATTCCAATGTAGGAGCTGCCGCAGGCTGCGATCTTTTAAGGCTGTTTTACGCCATCAAGTGCAGATGGTTGTCCCAGAGCCCCGCCGGCAATTCCAGCGGCTTGGCCAACAGCTCATCCTGACGGCAATCGTAGTAACGGCAACGCCCTTGCCCGGAAGTCACGACAAAACCGTCCTTCACCGCACCGACGCCTGCGCAATCGGGCAATGGCGCGTCGAGGCGTACTTCGCCGCTGTCCAGATCCCAGATAAAGAAGCGATTGCCACGCGGCGCCGTCAGCGCGACCAGACGCAAATCGCTGTGCACGGCGACGCTGGCGGTGTAGTGCCCCATCGACTGCAACTGATGCTCCGGCACCGGGAATGCCACGAACGGTTGCCCCGGACGCTTGATCGCCAGCAGCTCCGAACGCTCATGGGAGGCGCCCATGAACTGCTGACCGGCGACGATGGTGCCGTCGCTGGCGATGCCCAAATGACGCACGCTGTTCATCTGCTGGGCGAGGGTTTCCTTGCTCAGCAGGGTGCCGTCGCGCTGCATCAAGACCAGGCTCGGCTCCATGGCATTGAGGTTCATGTCGACGCGGCTTTCCGCCTCGGTACGAATCCCGCCGTTGGCCACCACCAGCGTCTCGCCGTCAGGCATCCAGGAAACCTGATGCGGGCCGAGGCCATGGGTGGAAATCTCGCCCGTGTGTATCAGCCGCGCCCCTTCGAACTTGTACACGCCGAGCAAACCACGGCCAGGATCGGTGGTGTCGTTCTCGGTGGCGTACAGGTATTCGCCGTCCTTGTGCACCACGGCGTGGCCGTAGAAGTGCCGGTTCGGCTGCGAGGTTACCGTCTGCAGCAACTTACCGTCGCGCAGGTCGATCAGGTAACTCTCGGTGCCCGGGCGACGTGCGACGAACAGTGCAATCGGCTGCGTCGGATGGTTGATGATGTCGTGGCAGCGTTGGCCGACTTCGGTGGCGAACACCCGCGTGCCATCCAGCCGATAGCCGACGGCGTAGTGCTTGCCGTCGGTGTCGTCGCGCGCCGACAGCAACAGCGGGCTCTGATCCTTGCGTTTGAACAGCGTCCAGCCGCCCAGCGTCACTGCTCCCAGCAGTGCACTACCTAAAGTCAGCACCTGACGTCGCAGCATGGCACTTGCCCTCATCAGTCACCGTCGTTGGCGTTGAAGCCCAGTTGGATGCCCAGCGCCTTGGCCAGTTCGCCTTCGTGCAGGCGATGGACGACGTTGAGGCTGTCGTAGATGTCGTTCAGTTGCTGACGACCGGCGTCGTCTTCGAGCATATCGCCGAGCGAACGCTGAGTGCTGTCGAACAGTTTCAGCGAAGCGGCGTAGGCAGCGTCGATTTTGTCCGCCAGTGGCTTCTGCTCAGCCGGCAACAGAGCGCGCAGGCCTTTGTTGTCGACACCTTCCCAGACGGTTTTGGCAGCGGCGAGGCTGGCTTCCAGTGCGGTCAGCGAGGACTGGCTGCGCCAGGCATCGGCCTGGAACGGTTGAGGCACGCCTTTGCTCTGGCGGCCCATTGGCGTGCCGAGTTTTTTCTTCAGAGTGTCCAGTGCGGTGACCTGCACGCGCAGCAGATCGGCGATCGCTTCGTGGGAATCGGCGTAGCGCTGGTTGGGGAACTTGCTCATCTGCGCGAGCATGCCGTCGGTGTTGTTCCAGCTCTGCAGAATCTCTTCGGCCAGTTGCTTCTGCCGTTCGCCAATGGCGATCAACAGCGGGCAGTACTTGGCTTTCTGTTCGGCGTTGGCCACGTCAGGCTTGGCGTCGAACAGAATGTACTCGTAAGCCGACAGGCCTTGCACGACCACGCTCGACTTGGCCAGGGCGGCGGCGTCGATCTGCGGCTGGGCGACCACCAGTTGCTCGACCTGACGGCCAACCAGGTTCTTCTTGTCCGGCCAGAACTGCACTTGCCACGAACGATTGCCCTCGGCCAACGGACCGATCAGCAGCGGTTGCAGCTCGGCCCAGGCTTTCTGCGCATGCAGGAAGTCGGCGCGCGCGGTTTCCAGGGTTTCTTTGCCCTGGCAGTAGGCGAGGGCGCTGACCGCCAGTTGCTTGTCGGCTTCGACCCAACGGGTGTAGGTCGGCAGGATCACTGATTTGGCGATGGCTGCCGAGGTGACCGCTTGCGGATCCTGCGGCGAGCAGGCACCGAGGGCGAGCGCGGCAAGGCTGGTGAACAGTAGCTTGGGACGGAACATGTCGGGCTCCCGATTCTTTTTCAGTGTTTAAAGTGAGTTCAAGAACGCCAGCAGCGCGGCGCGCTGCTCGGCATTGAAAGACAAAACCTGTTGCTGTGCGGCTTGCGCTTCGCCGCCATGCCAGAGCACGGCCTCGAGCAGATTGCGGGCACGGCCATCATGCAAAAACTGGGTGTGTCCGCTGACCGCTTGCGTCAGGCCGATGCCCCACAACGGCGGGGTGCGCCAGTCGCGACCGGAGGCCTGGAATTCTGTGCGGTTGTCAGCCAGACCCTCGCCCATGTCGTGCAGCAGCAGATCGCTGTACGGGCGAATCACCTGATTGGCCAGTTCCGGTTCGGCTGCGTCGGCGGCGGTGTTGTATTTCGGTGTATGGCACGACTGGCAGCCGGCCTGGAAAAACAGGTTCTTGCCGGCCAGCACTTGAGGATCGTTGACGCCACGCCGCGCAGGTACCGCGAGGTTGCGGCTGTAGAACAGCACCAGACGCAGAATGTTGTCGCTGACTTCCGGCTCGCCATCCGGGCCGTTGCCGTTCGGTGCCTGTTTGCAGGCGGTTTGGGCGTCGGTGCAGTCATCGAAGGGGCGCAGGCTGGTGGTGAGGCCCATGTCACCGGAAAACGCGTGGACGTTCTGTTGATTGAGGTTCGGTTGTCCGGCTTTCCAGCCGAATCTGCCCATGACGGTCTTCTGCAACGCATCATCCCAGACCTGATTGGGACGGCCATTGATGCCTTTGTTGTCTTTGGCTTGCGCGGTGGCGTTGGCCAGAATCGCTTCTTCGGGGATCGCTTCGAGCAGGCCCAGACCAATCATCGGCGGGGCAACGCGGGCCGAGAAACGCGTGTCCGGGTGCATCGGGCCGTAGCCCAGTTGGGTGATCTGCAACACTGGCTTGCGCAATTCGACTTCGGTACCGTCCTTGAAACGCACGGGCACAGGCGTGTAATCGACGCGCACTTTGCCTTCGGGGGCTACGCCGGGCACGGCCATGTCCTGGAACTGGCCGCCGTAGACCGGCTCGGGCACTACGCCGACCTGCTCGATGAGTTTGGCGAATTGCGGCGCATCAGGGATCGACAGGCGCACCAGCATCGACACCGCGTTGGCGGCATCCGGCGTTGGCGGATGGCCGCGACCGTCCTTGATGTGGCAGTTCTGGCAGGCGTTGGTGTTGAACAGCGGGCCGAGACCATCGCGCGCAGTGGTGGTCGACGGTGCGATCACCCATGGGCTGCGGAAGAAACTGTTGCCGACACTGAAGTCCACTCGCCGTGACGGTGGCAGGTTGGCCGAGGGCAGGGAGAATGCGTTCTGATCGGTCTTGCGCACGGTCGCTGCACCGCCCGAACGTGCTTCACCCGGCTCAGCCTTGGTGAAACGCGGGGCGTCATCGCAGGCACTCAGGCCCAGGGCCAGCAACAGTGCGGACAAGCGAAGAGGCAGCGAGGGCATCAGACATCCTGCGGACGGGCGAAAATGAAGGCGCAAAGTCTAACAGGGCGAAGGAGTTTGAATAAGAGGAATTATCGTTTGCTTGATATCGCGCAAATCTGAAGAGCAATGCAAAACCCCTGTAGGAGCTGCCGAAGGCTGCGATCTTTTGATCTGTCTTTTTTAGAAGCAAAGTCAAAAGATCGCAGCCTTCGGCAGCTCCTACAATGGGCCGTGTAGGGCAGGCATGAAAAAGGCGACCCGAAGGTCGCCTTTTTTGAATCGGACGCTGTGATCAGAACTCGTGATCAGCGTTGTCCGGGTTCAGGTCGCTGATGCCCAGTTTGCCGGCGGCGGCTTCGATCGAACCGGTCTGCTTGACCAGCGATGCGATGGCGTCACGAACGATCTGGTTGCCCGCGGTGTTGCCGGCAGCGATCAACTGGTCGTAGTGCTCACCCTTGTTGGCGTGATCGACCATGACCTGGATCTTCGCTTCGGTAGCGGCCAGATCGGCTTTCAGTGCGGTGTCGGCAGCCGGGTCAGCCTTGGCCACCAGCGACGACAGGCTGGCGCCGGTCATCTTGGTGCCATCAACACGGGTGTACTCGCCCAGGTAGACATTACGAATGCCTTTGGCATCGTAGAAGTGCGAGTTGTGGGTGTTGTCGCTGAAGCAGTCCTGCTCGTCTTCAGGGGAGTTGGCTTCCAGGGAAACCTTCATGCGCTCGCCCGCCAGTTCACCCAGGGAGAGGCTGCCCATGCCGAAGAGCATTTTGCGCAGACCGCTTTCGCCCGGCTCGGCTTCCAGGGTGGCGCGGTAGTTGTCAGCCACGTTCGGCTTCCAGTTGCCGACCATTTCTTCCAGGTCGCTGACCAGCAGTTGGGTCACCGACTTCAGGTAGGCACGGCGACGATCGTTGTGACCGCCAGTGGCGCCGGCGCCTTCCAGGTAGTCCGACGCCGGACGGTTGCCGGCGCCAGGACCGGTGCCGTTGAGGTCCTGGCCCCAGAGCAGGAATTCGATCGCGTGGTAGCCGGTGGCGACGTTGGCTTCGGAACCGCCCAGCTCGTTGAGGCTGGCGAGTTTTTCCGGGGTGATGTCCTTGACGTCGACCTTGTCTTCGCCGACCTGAACTTCGGTGTTGGCGATGATGTTGGCAGTGGCGCCCGGGTTACCCAGTGCGTGCTCGTAGGATTTGTCGACGTAGTCGATCAGACCCTCGTCCAGTGGCCAGGCGTTAACCTGACCTTCCCAATCGTCGATGATGGTGTTGCCGAAGCGAAACACTTCACTCTGCAGGTACGGAACGCGCGCAGCGACCCATGCAGCCTTGGCGGCTTTCAGGGTGTCGGCGTTCGGCTTGGCGAGGAAGGCGTCGACGGCGGTCTGCAGGGTTTTCGCGGTGGATTCGGCATCACTGTAGACGGCGAAGACCATGTCGGCGTAGTGCGCGACCACAGCCTTGGCGGCGGCTTCGTCGACTTTACCGGCAGCGGCAGGCGCCGCCGCAGGTGCGGTGGTGCTGGCGGCTGGCGTCGGTGCGGCCGGAGCGGCGGCCTTGTCTTTGCCTTCGCCGCAACCGGCGAGGGAAATAGCGATGGCCAGCAGACTGGCGGTAGCCAGAGGCATACGAATCATGGCGAACATCCTGCTTCGGTAGTTGATTGGACTGGCGCGGGGGTGCGCAAAACTGCGACATAATGCAAATCTTTCGCATTATGTGTAAAGGGCGTACTTGGAAATATTTCTTATTCGCGCATCAGGAACAAAAGATCGCAGCCTGCGGCAGCTCCTGCATTTGAAATGCGTTCGTCTGTAGGAGCTGCCGCAGGCTGCGATCTTTTGACCTTCTAGAGAATGGCCGCGTTAGTGCGTTGTGCCTGTTTGAGATAGGCGCCCAGCTCGCGTGCCGGCAAGGGCTTGCTGTAGTGATAACCCTGACCTTCGTGGCAGCCTTCGGAGATGATGTAGCTTTCCTGCTCGGCGGTTTCCACGCCCTCGGCGATCACCTGCATGCCGAGGCTTTTGCCCAGTTGAATGATCGCGCGAACGATGGTCGCATCGTCGTCGTCATCGAGCAGATCCTGCACAAAGCTCTTGTCGATCTTGATCTTGTCCAGCGGCAGGCTTTTCAGATAGCTCAGGGATGAATAGCCGGTACCGAAGTCATCGATGGCGATCAGTGCGCCAGAGCGGCGCAGGCTGAGCAAGTGTTGCGCAGCGGTGCTGATATCTTCCATCAGGCCGGTTTCGGTGACTTCCAGTTCCAGGCTGCGCGGTGGCAGGCGGTACATCTGCAGCAGGTTGTTGACCACTCGCGGCAGCTCGGCGTGGTGCAACTGCACGGTGGAAAGGTTCACCGCCATGCGCAGATCGGCGAAGCCCTGATCGTGCCATTCGCGTAGTTGTTTGCAGGCCTGATCGAGCACCCATTCGCCGATGGCGATGATCGTGCCGTTCTGTTCGGCCAGCGGGATGAACAAGTCTGGCGGCACCAGACCGTGTTCCGGGTGCTGCCAGCGAATCAGCGCTTCGACGCCAACCACGCGGTGATCGCGGTAGCTGATCTGCGGCTGGTAGACGAGGTAGAACTGATCGCGGATCAGCGCGTCACGCAGGTCTTTTTCCAGCTCGCGACGGCGGCGCATCTCGCTGTCGACGCTGGCGATATAGAACTGATAACGGTTGCGCGAGCGAGTCTTGGCCAGGGTCATGGTCTGCTCGGCTTTCTGCAACAGCTTCTCGGTGCTGTCGCCATCCTCCGGGAACAGGGTGATGCCGATGGTCGCGCGCAGGCGGATTTCCTGATGGTCGAGGGCGAACGCCGCTTCCAGATCATCAAGGATGCTTTGCGCCAGTTCCGCTGCTTCGTAAGGTTGCTCGATATCCGCTTGCACCAGCGCGAACTGGTCACCGCCCAGGCGGGCGAGGGCGCCGAGTCGGCCGCTGTGGGCGCGCAGGCGATCGGCGAGTGCCAGCAACAATTGATCGCCGGTCTGATAACTGAACTGCTCGTTGATGCCTTTGAAATCATCCAGCCCCACGCACAACACCGCGACCCGGCGTTGCAGCTTGCCGGCGTCGACCAGAATCTTGTCCAGTTGCTGCTGGAGTTGCTGGCGGTTCGGCAGGCCGGTGAGGAAGTCGTACTGGGCCATGCGCAGCAGGCTGTTCTCTGCTTCGTGGCGCAGATGGGTGTTGCGTTCGATCGACTCAAGCAACTGGTTGGCGGTGTTGATCCAGATGCCGAGTTCGTTTTTCTCGTGACCCTTGATCTGCGGAATCTTGTGCTCGCTGGGGCGATCCGGGTTGATCTCGGTGAGGTGTTCGATAATCCGCGACAGCGGTTTGGTCAGCAGCCAGTGATAGACCAGATACAACACCAGGCCCATCGCCAGTGCGCGCAGAACCCCGGAAATGAAGATGATCACCGAACTGACGATAAACCCCTCGCCGTAGGTGGCGGTGTCGAGGGTGATGCTCAGGTCGCCGTAATACTCGCTGTACGGCCCGCGCCCCACCAACTGCGTGGTGAACGTGCGCTCCTGGCCGAGGATCAGGTCGGTCAGCCAGCGGCTGTTGGACTGCTTCAATTCGCGGGATTTCTGCGCGAGCATGGCTTCGTTGGGATGGCCGATGGAGGCCTGACGCACGGCATCGTCCTGGAACAGGCCTTCGATCACTTGCATGCCCATTTCCCGATCGAGGCTGTAAACCGCCTGGGTCGAGGGATCGCGGAACATGTCGAGGATGCGTTCGGCGTCGCCGGCAACGGCCTGGCGGGTTTTGTAGGCATCGAAAACGATCTGTGCGCAGCTCAAGACCACGCCGACGATCAATGCCGACAGGAGCACGACCCGGAGCAACTTCACCGACAAGCTGTTCTTGAGTTCCAGCTTCAAAGGGTTATTCCTTGTTCCGTGCGGGTAGCGTCAAGTTGCCATGAGTATTGGCAATCCCGAGTTGGCAGTCAAAGGGACAATCAGACCGGGGATGGTTTGCCCATGGCCTTGGCCGAAATGCGGCTGTCTGGAGTATTAGCCCTAATTTGTACTATGTCGGTAGTTTCGCCCCTCAACTTGAGCGGTTCGCAGCATTTTTTCCTCTTTTTGATGGTAGCCCGCGGTGGCATGTCGGCAAGCGGCCTGAGCTTACATTTGCTTGGGAGGCGCGTTTTGAATTCGGATGAGTTTCGCCGTAGCCGAATACGGCGGCGAAAAATCTTCGGTCGCGTCGATGCAATAGACCCCAGCAATAGGTCCTCAAGGTTGCGGGTGAGGGGAATGCTTGCGCAGCATTCGCCCAAGCGGGCCGATGCATCAAGAACTTTTCAATTCAGCACTGGGTCATCGATCGGCCGAGACTATTAATGTTGGGACACTGCAGAGATTAATCGATCAGTCGGCACTTCAGTGTGTACACAGCCTGTTGAATTGTGACTGCCGACGTCCTCAGAAAGCAAAAATACCCTGTGAGTGAGGGCTTTCACAGGGTATTAGGGATACCTAGAGCGCAGACGAGGTGTTTGATATGAGATCGCTACGGTTCAATGCTCATCTCGAAATTTTTTGGCCAGAATACCTAACTTGGTCATGACCTTTTCTACCTTGGCTTTGTCGTGACCGTTGGGAGCAAAAAAAGCTAGGATCATATAGTGATCTTCTTCCATGACACCTTGGACATACACAAGTGCTGCATCTAACTCAGGTAGATCTTTAGAACACTTTCGATAACATTGGGCCTTCCTCGGATCAAATGTCTGCGGAGGTAGCGCAATATGTATGTGCCGCAACTGACCTGACCGTGCCGCCGGAGGATGGCTATAAGGTTGATCACAGCCAAAATAATCAGCCAGCCTTAATCCTTTGCTCTCCATGCAGATACGAAAGTCTTGAAGAATTGACTTTTCTAGTGATGGGTAGTCTTTCAGGACGTCGTCGAAGAGTTCACCCCGAGTTTCGGGGTGAATGGAGACAATTACCGACATTTAACTGACTGACAGAATGAGTCGATCAGTCGAGCGCACCACCAGTGCTTTTAATGCATCCATATCAACATCGCTTTCGTAATACTCAGGCACTGCGGAGCGCTGGTTTACAATTGATGCATTTAGAGAAGCTGCGGACCTCGCTTTTGCGATAGATCTTAAAATTGATTTGCTTTCGGTTTTATAATCAGCGGAAATTTTATCATTTTTAAGAGTGCGCTCGGCGCATCGAAGATTGTCCGCAATCAAACTAAAGTGATTAATTTCAAATAAACTTTCTGGTGCGTCATTATGTGTCAGTATAAGTGTGTATTTTTCCAGCGCTGTTGTAAGTTCAGCGAGCTTTTTATTAATGGTGTCGGCCAACAATTGAACTTTAAGAGATTCTTCATCAATCGAAGCGTTCAAAGGTTGTGGTGGTTTTGGGCCAAGCATATCGTGTTCATAAGCAATACCAACGCAGACTGTCGCGATGGCTGCTGCGAGGGTAAGGCTTGCCCAAGTTCCTTTGGGTTGCATTACAGTTGTAGTCATAAATCCTCCTTGGACGACTCAGCGATCAAAGCAGATTTCACTTCGCGCATGCAGTCAAATTTGGATGCGAATTATCGGCATGTCAACCCTGTTGTCAACGGATAATGGCCGATTGACACTGAATCCAATGGGTGGAATGGCTAAGGATGACGTATCTCCGACAGTCGGTTAGCCGCAACAGTTCGCAGGAAAATATCAGGCCAAGAATTGTAAGTTATCGCGACTTCTCAGTGTAAGAGAATGCTTACAAGAGATGTAGATCTGCAGTTCCTTGTTGAGCAGCGCGCTCGACCGCTTGATCGAGTTGCGATGACCATTCTGCTTCTAGTCAGTGACACAGATCAGCGTCTGCTTGCTGCGGACGTTCTTCTTGTATATAGAGATTTTTAGGCGCGTTTTGCGGGAACTGTGTTTGCGAAAGAAAAGTTTTTTCTGGCATATGCCGTCGTTCAATACTGACCCGATTGTGGTGATCCCACACCAAAATCAAAACACCCTGTAAAGACATCGTCTCTACAGGGTGTCCGGGGCCAGCTCATAAACCCGGCAAAAGCCGGGTTTTTTGACTGGCGCGCAGCTTAAGCGGTGAAGGTTTTGCCTTCGAACTGCTCAGCAACGAACTTCCAGTTGACCAGGTTCCAGAACGCTTCGACATATTTAGGACGAACGTTGCGGTAGTCGATGTAGTAAGCGTGTTCCCAGACGTCGCAGGTCAGCAGCGGGGTGTCGCCGCTGGTCAGCGGGTTGCCGGCGCCGATGGTGCTGGCCAGGGCCAGGGAACCGTCAGCCTTTTTCACCAGCCAGCCCCAGCCGGAACCGAAGGTGCCGATCGAGGTTTTGCTGAACTCTTCCTTGAACTTGTCGAACGAACCGAAAGCAGCGTTGATGGCTTCTGCCAGTGCGCCGGTTGGTTGACCGCCGGCGTTTGGCGCCAGGCAGTTCCAGTAGAAAGTGTGGTTCCAGACCTGAGCGGCGTTGTTGAAGATACCGCCCGAGGAAGTCTTGACGATTTCTTCCAGGGTCTTGCCTTCGAACTCGGTGCCTGGCACCAGGTTGTTCAGGTTCACGACATAGGTGTTGTGGTGCTTGTCGTGGTGGTATTCCAGGGTTTCCTTGGAAATGTGCGGCTGCAGGGCATCGTGTGCGTAAGGCAGCGGCGGCAATTCGAAAGCCATGATGATTCTCCTAATCAGGTCTGTTGCGGTGAGCGCAAGGCCGATCACGGGCGGCCAGAAATGCACCGGCGAGTTTTTACTCTTTGCGGCGCAGGGTTTCGATCATAGCACCGGGGTTGCGCCATAACCACGCAACAACTGTGTGGGATAGAGGTTCCAGAGCCTTTTGGAATAAATCAGGATGCCAATATCAATTGCCCCGCGACCGTGAACATCATCAACGCCACCACCAGATCGAGGATCCGCCAGGTACTCGGACGGGCCAGCCACGGTGCCAACCAGGCAGCGCCCAATGCCAAGGTGAAAAACCACAGCAGTGAAGCACTCGCCGCGCCCACTACATAAGCGCCCGGCACCGATTGCTGCGCGCCGAGAGAACCGATCAGCAACACCGTATCCAAGTAAACGTGCGGGTTGAGCAGCGTCACCGCCAAAGCGCTGAGCATCACCGCGCGCAGGGAGCGCACGGTCTGATTCTCGCCTTGACCCATGCTTTGTTTCGAGCAGGCCCGACGCAACGCCTGGCTGCCGTACCAGATCAAAAATGTCGCACCGCCCCAACGGGCAATCGCCAGCAGCGTCGGGTTCTGCGCCAGAATCGTCGCCAGGCCGAATACCCCGGCCGCCACCAGCAGCGCATCGCAGACCACGCACAACGCTGCCACCGGCAAATGATGTTCACGGCGCAAACTCTGCGCCAACACAAACGCATTCTGCGTGCCGATGGCCATGATCAGCCCGAAGGCCACCAGAAGGCCGTTCACATAGCTTTGCCACATAACATTCACTCCGCGTTGGCTGCGAGATCGCGCAGCACTTGGATGGCGCGTTCGGCGTCGGCCTGGCCGACAAACAAATGGTCGTGGTAGTAGCCGGCGATCACGTTGCAACTGATCCCGGCCTTGCCCAGTGCCGTGGCGAAAGCGGCGGTGAGGCCAACGGCTTCCAGCGCCGAATGCACGTTCAAGGTGATCCACGCGGCGACGTAATCGAAACTGAGGCCGGCCTGTTCGGCGTGGGAACGTTCGAGAATCACCGTCAAGCCTTCCTGTTCGCGGAAGCTGCCGACAACCTCCAGACCGCTTGGCAACACACCGTCGCGCAGGGTGCAAAACACGTATTCGCCGGCGTTGAGTTGCGGGCTCATGCTGCGCAACAAGGTTGTGAGAGAGGTTTCGCCAGCCATGAGGGTGATCCTTGAGAAAGAGTGCTTGCTGGCTATTCTCCGGGCGAAACCTGTATAAGAAAAACCAATAGTGCTGATCGCTCATTAGGAAAACTGATGTTCGACTATAAATTGCTCTCCGCTCTGGCCGCCGTGGTCGAGCAGGCAGGATTTGAACGCGCCGCGCAGGTGCTGGGCTTGTCGCAGTCGGCGATCTCGCAGCGGATCAAACTGCTTGAAGCGCGGGTCGGCCAGCCGGTGTTGATTCGCGGCACGCCGCCGTCGCCGACCGAGATTGGCCGGCGCCTGCTCAACCATGTGCAGCAGGTGCGTTTGCTTGAGCGGGACTTGCAAACCCTGGTGCCGGCGCTGGACGAAGAGGGTCTGCCGGAGCGTTTGCGCATCGCGCTGAATGCCGACAGCCTCGCCACGTGGTGGGCCGAAGCGGTTGGCGACTTTTGTGCCGAACAACATTTGCTGCTCGATCTGATCGTCGAAGATCAGACGGTCGGCCTCAAACGCATGCGCGCCGGTGAAGTGGCCGCGTGTCTTTGCGCCAGCGAGCGACCGGTGGCCGGCGCGCGCAGTGTGTTGCTCGGCGCGATGCGCTATCGCGCGCTGGCCAGCCCGGCGTTCATTGAACGGCATTTTCCCGATGGCGTACGCGCCGAACAATTGCCGCGCACGCCAGCGCTGGTGTTCGGGCCGGACGATTTCCTGCAGCATCGCTACCTCGCCTCGTTGGGCGTCGATGGCGGTTTCGAGCACCATCTGTGCCCGTCCTCGGAAGGTTTTATCCGCTTGACCGAAGCCGGACTCGGCTGGGGCCTGGTGCCGGAACTGCAAGTGCGCGATCAATTGCAACGCGGGTTATTGCGCGAACTGTTGCCAGATAAACCGATCGACGTGCCGTTGTACTGGCATCATTGGCGCAATGGCGGTCAGCTGCTGGGCTTGCTGACTGAGCAATTGGTGCGTTCATCGGCGCAATGGCTGGTGGCTTGAAAGCAGCTGTGAGCGTCAAGCTGCAAGCGGCAAGACAAGCGCTGCGCACCGTTTTAACTTGCAGCTGGGGGCTTGAAGTTCGTAGCTGCTTTTCTGTTGGAGTTTTGCATGAAAATTCTGGTCACCGGCGCAAGCGGCTTCATTGGCGGACGCTTTGCGCGTTTCGCCCTGGAGCAAGGCCTGGACGTGCGGGTCAACGGTCGCCGGGCCGAGAGCGTCGAACATCTGGTGCGCCGTGGTGCCGAATTTGTCCCCGGCGATCTGACTGATCCTGATCTGGTCCGCGAGCTGTGTTCCGATGTTGAAGCCGTGGTGCATTGCGCGGGCGCCGTCGGGCTGTGGGGGCGCTATCAGGACTTTCATCAGGGCAATGTGCAGGTCACGGAAAACGTCGTCGAAGCCTGCCTGAAGCAGCGCGTTCGGCGTTTGGTACATCTTTCCTCGCCATCGATCTATTTCGATGGTCGCGATCATCTCAATCTGACTGAAGAGCAGGTGCCCAAGCGCTTCAAGCATCCCTACGCCGCGACCAAGTACCTGGCCGAGCAAAAGGTCTTCGGCGCGCAGGAGTTCGGCCTCGAAACCATCGCCCTGCGCCCGCGCTTCGTCACCGGCGCTGGCGACATGAGTATCTTCCCTCGCCTGCTCAACATGCAGCGCAAAGGCCGTCTGGCGATCATCGGCAATGGCTTGAACAAAGTCGATTTCACCAGCGTGCAGAACCTCAACGAAGCGATGCTCAGCAGTTTGCTGGCCGCCGGCTCCGCGCTGGGTAAGGCTTACAACATCAGCAACGGCGTGCCGGTGCCGCTGTGGGATGTGGTCAATTACGTGATGCGCAAGATGGAAGTGCCGCAAGTCACCCAATATCGCTCGTATGGTCTGGCCTACAGCGTCGCGGCGCTCAACGAGGGCGCCTGCAAGCTCTGGCCGGGGCGTCCGGAGCCAACCTTGTCGCGGCTGGGCATGCAGGTGATGAAAAAAAATTTCACCCTCGACATCAGCCGTGCCCGGCATTATCTGGACTACGATCCGAAAGTCAGCCTGTGGTCGGCGCTGGATGAGTTCTGCGCCTGGTGGAAAGCTCAGAACATTCGTTGAAACGATTCGGCCGGGCGGCAATGAACCGCTCCGCAGGTTGGGGGTCAATCCCTGCGGCTGCGGCGGTTATACTTCACAGCATTTAGCCATCACCGCGTTTCACAAAGGTTGCCTCAATGTCCATGCGTAATGATGCCCACGACGATTTCGATGATGTCCCGAGCCTGCGTGCCGACACCTTCGACGACGATGACATTCCGACCACCGCCCGCACCTCCGTGCACTCGCGCACGCCGCCGGTGGTCAAGGTCAAGGCGGCCAGCACCGGTCCGTTGTGGGCTTTGGTCGGCGCACTGTTTTTCGCCTTCATCGGCCTGGCCTGGTGGAGCTTTCAGCAGATTTCGCTGATGGAACAGCAACTGGTCGCCACTCAGGAAAGCTTCGCGCGCATCAGTGAGGAAGCCGCCGGACGCTTGCAGGACATTTCCGGCAAGGTTGTCGCCAGCCAGTCCAACGTTACCAGCGACAGCGAAGCCCTTAAGCTGCAAATCAAGCAACTTGAAGGCAAGCTGCTCGATCAGAGCAAACAGCAGCAAGGCGTCGCGGGGCAAGCCATTGATCTGGACAAGCGTCTGGCGCAGATGACTGCGCAGACCACCGAACAACAGAACGCCAACACTCAGTTGCAGGCACAGGTCAAAGCCTTGAGCGCGGAACTGGCGACGCTGAAAAACACACCGGCCGACACCAGCAAGGTCGACACGCAATTGAAGGCCTTTGACGCGCAGTTCAAAAGCCTCGGCGCTGATATCGCGGCGTTGAAGAAGCAGGGCAATCCTAGCGCGGCAATCGATCGCCTCGAACAGGAAATCGTCGTATTGAAAAGCGAGCAGGACAACCGCCCGGCAGCCCCGCAGGGTGGCGGTAATACCGCTGAGTTCGATGCGTTCCGTGGGCAGATGACCCGCAACATCAATACGCTGCAGGCGCAGATCCAGAACCTGCAGCAGCAGATCAACGCCCGCCCATAGCGAAAAACAGGGTTCTTTGCGTCGACAGAGAACCCTGTGGCGAGGGGATATCCTTTGTCACAGGGGGGCTCTGTAATCCCCTGCATCATTCTGAATACTCGTACATCACCCCAAGCCGTCTACGCTCTTGAAACACCAACAAGAACGAGGGATGCGCTATGGGGTTTTTGCATAAAGTGGCCTGGCTCGGCGTGATGTTACTGGCTGGTTTCGGCCAGGCCAGCGCCGCTACTACCGCCAAGGATGACAGTCAGGCCGCCATTGCTTTGCTGGAAAAAGCCCTGGCTTATTACCACGACAACGGCGACAAGGCGTTCGCTGCGTTCAGCCGGCAGGGCGAGTTCGTCGACAAGGATCGCTACGTTTTCGTGGTCGACACCAAAGGTGTGATGCTCGCCAGCGGCGGGCCTTCGTCGGCGTTGATCGGTCGTGACGTCAGTGAAGTACTCGGCCCGGATCTGCAGAAAACCTTCAAGGACGCGTTGAAAGTGCCGGAAGGCAATGGCATCCAGCAGGCCGAATACCGTTGGCAGAACTGGTCCGACGGCAAGGTCGAGCGCAAGCACGTGTATTACCAGCGCATCGGCCAGCGGATTCTGGCGGTGGGGTACTACTTGCCGCGAGCATCGGCGGAGCAGGCCAAAGCACTGCTGGACAAAGCGGCCAGCGATTTGGGCAAAGACGAGAAAGGCACACTCACCGCGATCAATTCGCTCAAGGGTGGCTACTTGCAGGATGACCTGTATGTGTTTGTGGTCGATCTGAACACCCAGCGCTACGTTGCCCACGGCACCAATCTGCGCTTGATCAACACCGACTTCGGCAAGGTCAAGGACCCAGAAGGCAAACCGGTGGGCGAGCCGATTCTGGCGCTGATCGGCAAGCAGGATGAGGGCGAATATGAATACCGCTGGAAGAACCCGGTAACCGGCAAGGTCGAGGACAAGCATGCCTACCTGAAGAAAGCCGGGCATTTCCTCGTTGCAGTCGGTTACTACAGCCCTTGAAGATCAAAAGATCGCAGCCTTCGGTTATTTGGCGCCGTGCTCACGCCCGCGCAGCAGGTTGTTCGGCATGGCAATCGCCGCCGCCAGCCCGAGCAACGACACTGCAGCACTCACCCACAACAAATGCCGGAATGTCACCAGCAGTTCCGCACGCAAGGCGTTCTGCGCATCCCCTGGCGCGGCGTTCAAACCATCGAGCAGGACGTTGCCCGAATGCCCTTCGCTCATCAGCGAACTGCTCGCCAACTGGGCGAAACTGGAATCCTGCAACAATGCCAGCAACAGCGCCGACATCAACGCCACACCCACTGCACCGCCGAGAGAGCGAAACAGGTTGGTGGTGCTGGTGGCCACGCCGATGTCGCGTTGCTCCACCGAATTCTGCGTGCCGACCAGCGAAGTCGGGAACTGCATGCCGCTGGAAATACCGCAGAGCAACATGAACAGACCACTGACCAGCGTCGCCTCGGGCGGGCTGAACGCCATGCCGACTATCGCGACCGGCATCAGCATCGCGCCGGTCAGAATCTGCGGTTTGTAACGCCCGGTGATCGACGTACGCCGGCCCGCGAAGAACGCACCAATCGGCAGCCCCATCGCCAGCGGGAGCAAGTGCAATGCAGCGCTGTCAGCACCGGCGCCGGTGACGCTCTGAAAGCGCAGCGGCATCAGCACGATCAACGAAATCGCCTGGAAACTGGTGAAAAAAATCGTGCACCAGCACAGCAGGGCGTTGCGATTGGCAAACAGGTGCATCGGCAGCAACGGCTCCCGCGCCCGGCGTTCGTGCCAGACAAACAGCGCCAACACCACCACTGCACACGCGAACAGACCGAGCACTTCACTGCTGCGCCACGAATGGCCCTGACCCACCTGAGTGATTCCCAGCAGCAGGGCGGTCAGGCCGATGATCATCAGCAGCGTGCCGAGGTAGTCGATGATCGGTTTGCGCTGCGGAATCGGCAGGCCACGCAGATTGCGCCGCGCCACCCACCAGGCACCGAGGCCCAGCGGCAGGTTGATCAGAAATACCCAGCGCCATGACAGGTACTCGGTCATGTAACCACCGAGTACCGGGCCGGCGACACTGGCCACCGCGTACATGCTGCTGAAGTAACCCTGATAACGCCCGCGTTCACGCGGCGGCACGATGTCGCCGATGATCGCCTGACTCACCGAGATCATCCCGCCGGCACCGATACCCTGAAGGATCCGCGCCAGCACCAGTTGCTCCATGCTTTGCGCCATGCCGCAAAACAGTGAGGCAAGGGTGAACAGGCCCATACCGAACAGCATCAGTTTGCGCCGCCCATACAAGTCGCCAAGCTTGCCGTAGATCGGCACGGCCACCGTCATCGCGACCATGTATCCGGAAATCACCCAGGCCAGCAGGCTGACGTCCTTGAACTGAGCCGAGATGGCCGGCATCGACACGGCGACGATGGTCTGGTCGAGCGCGCCGAGAAAGATCGCCATCATCAGCGCGACCAGCACGCTGCGAATGGCCGGTTTGGGCGTTTCGGGGTGATTGAGATTGGTCACGGGCGAGCCTGCGGGCAGTGATGAACCCGCGCGGCCATTGCGCGCGGGTGGATGCTCGCCAGTGTAAGTCGGTAGCAGGCTATTCGATAGCCTCATAAGGAAGTCCGACGTAATTTTCTGCAATGGTTTTTCGCCCTGCCTCTGAACTGACAAAGTAGTCCAGTTCCGAGGCGCTGATGCGCTGGCTGAAAGCGTCGTGATCATCGAAGCGGTGCAGCATCGAGGTCATCCACCAGGAAAAGCGCTCGGCTTTCCACACGCGGCGCAGGCAGATTTCCGAGTACTTCGCCAGCAGATCGGTGCGGCCGTCGCGGTAAACCTTCAGCAGAATATTGAACAACGTGCTGACATCGCTGGCGGCCAGATTCAAACCCTTGGCGCCGGTCGGCGGGACGATATGCGCAGCGTCGCCGACCAGAAACATCCGCCCGTACTGCATCGGCTCGACGACAAAACTGCGCAGCGGCGCGATGCTTTTTTCGATCGACGGGCCGGTGACCAGCTTCTCGGCAAGCGCCACCGGCAGGCGATTTTTCAACTCGTCCCAGAAGCGCTGATCGCTCCAGTCGTCGACGTTTTCATCCGCCGGCACTTGCAGGTAATAGCGGGTGCGGGTCGCCGAACGCATGCTGCACAAGGCGAAGCCGCGTTCATGGCGGGCGTAGACCAACTCGTCATGCACTGGCGGCGTGTCGGCGAGAATGCCCAGCCAGCCAAACGGATAAACCCGCTCGAAGACATTCAGGCAATCGGCCGGAATCGACTGCCGCGCGACACCGTGGAAACCGTCGCAACCGGCGATGTAATCGCAATCGACGCGCCAGGTTTCGCCGTCCTTCTCGAAAGTGATAAACGCTTCGTCGCTTTTCATGCCGTGAGGAACGACCTGGCTCGCCTGGTAAATCGTTGGCGCGCCAGCCTCCCGACGAGCGGCCATCAGGTCACGGGTAACTTCGGTCTGACCGTAGATCATCACGCTCTTGCCGCCGGTCAGCGCGTGCAGATCGATGTGCACCTGACGCCCGTCCAGGGCCAGATCGAAACCGCCATGCACCAGCCCTTCGGCGTCCATGCGCTGACTCACGCCAGCCTGACGCAACAGCTCTACCATGCCTTGTTCAAGCACCCCGGCGCGGATGCGGCCGAGGACATAATCGGGCGTCTGGCGTTCGAGGATGAGGGTGTCGATGCCAGCGTTGTGCAGCAACTGGCCGAGGAGCAATCCGGATGGACCGGCGCCGATAATGGCGACTTGGGTTTTCAGCGTTTTCATTGTTTTTATGGCTCGCAAGCTTCACGCGACAAGCGCCGGTGAATGTTTTTTATGGATCGAGTGCTTGCATTTTTCCCTTGCGGGTCTGTCAATTGAAGGTGAAAACTGAGCCGATACCTGTACATTCTGCCAATCGGTGCGATTATCGCCCACAACCCCGAGGCCTGGATTGAAGTGATGAACAAGCCTGAGCTGCCTTCGATTCCAGTGTTCAAGCTCTACGGTGAAAGCCTGGACTGGCCGACCCCTGACTTGCTGCACTGTGAAACCATTTCCTCCCGCAGTCGCGAACATGAGTGGGAAATCAAACCCCACCGCCATGCTGATTTATGCCAGTTGCTCTTCGTCTTCAAAGGTCAGGCAGAGCTTGAGATCGAAGGGCAGCGCACGCAACTCCAGACCCCGGCGATTCAAGTGCTGCCACCGCTATCGGTGCATGGCTTTCGTTTTTCCGAAGACGTCGAAGGGTTCATCGTTACCCTCGCCACACCGCTGATCAATCACTTGCAGGCGCAACTGGGCGATTCGGTGCACGCGCTGGCCAGCGCGCAAAACTACCCGGCAGGCAACGACGGTGATTACCTCAACAGCCTGTTTTCGGCGTTGCAGGCCGAGTACAACGGCCACCAACCGGCGCGGGAAATGCTCATGCATTCGCTGGTCAGCGTGATCATGGTCTGGGTCAGCCGGCAGGCGATCGTGCGGCACAAAGCCAGTCAGCGGCCGCAGCGTCAGCGCGAATACCTCAATGGCTTTATTCAGTTGGTCGAGGAGACTTATCGCCAGCACGTCAAGGTTGAAGACCTCGCGCATCGGCTGGGGATTTCGGTATCGCACCTCAACGGCACATGCCGTGAACTGGCGGGGCAGCCGGCGCTGCAGATCATGCACGAGCGTCAGTTGCTGGAGGCCAAGCGCTTGCTGACCTACACCAGCATGACGATTTACGAGATGTCGGAGTTGTTGGGGTTTTCCGATCCGACCAACTTCACGCGTTTGTTCCGGCGCCGGGTGGGGATTTCACCGAAGGCTTTCCGCGACCGTCTGAAGGCCGAACAGTAGTTTCATAAACACCACAAAAACCTGTGGGAGCTGGCAAGCCAGCTCCCACAGGTAATGAGTCACCCCCCAGCCTCAGCGCAACGCGTTCAGCGTGGCATTGTGCGGAATGCAGCGATCGAAGTTGCAGCTCGCATACTCGCGCGGCAGCTGTCGCAGCTGTTCGACCCGCCAGGCAGCGGTGCCGTACAGCGCCAGCGTGGCGGCGCAGGTGATGAAAATCGCGACGTACCTTCTTGTTTTGATGTTCATGGCGTAGACCTCTGAACGACATACCCTGCGGTATTACTTTCAGCATAGGTCAGCGGCGGGGAGTTGCCAGCGAGGGCGTTTGAGGATTTACCACGGCATTCAGCACGCTGATGAACCTTTTGTGGGAGCGAGCAGGCTCGCTCCCGCTTTGGATCCGTTTACAGATCAACGTCCCATTGCGGACTGTCAGGAAAGCGCTCCACGAGAAAATCCAGCATGCTGCGCAGCGCCGCCGGCATGTGTTTGCGCGAGGCGTACACCGCATAGATGCTCATCTGCCGCGGCTCGGCATGGGGCAACAGGCGAACCAGCTCACCGCTGTGAATATGCACCCCGGCCTGATAGGTCGGCAGCATCGCCACCCCGGCGCCGGCCAGGGTGGCGCGCAGTAACGTGCTGGCCTCGTTGGCGCTGATATTGCCCTGCACCGGCACCGACACCGGTTCGCCATCCTCCTCGAAATGCCACAGGCTTTTGCCGAAATACGAGTGCGTCAGGCAATTGTGTCTGCTCAGATCCTCGACCCGTAACGGCGCCGGCTGTTCTCGCAGATAGGCCGGGGCGGCGCAGACCACCGAACGACAAACGGTCAGGCGTCGGGCAATCAGATTGGGGTCAAGATCATTACTGGTGCGAATCGCCAGATCGATGCGTTCATCCACCAGATTTACCGTGCGATCGAGCATTTGCAGATCGATGCTCACACCCGGATAGCGTTTGACGTAGGCGGCCATCGCATCGGCCAGTTGCGCCTGGCCGAACGAAGTGCTGACGCTGATCCGCAGCAGCCCGCGCGGGGCGTCGTGGGGTTCGCTGACGGCGGCCTGCATGTCGGTCGACAGTTCAAGCATTTGCCGGCAGCGCGGCAGGATTTCGCTGCCGGCGGCGGTCAGGCTCAACTTGCGCGTGGTGCGGTGCATCAGGCGTGCGCCGATCCAGTCTTCCAGCTCTGCCAGATAACGTGAAACCACCGGCCGCGAAAGGTCCAGATGATCGGCCGCTGCCGACTGGCTGCCCAGATCCACCACGGTGACAAACACCCGCATTGCTTGGAGACGATCCATGATTTGCCCGCTTTCAGAAACAAACTATGTCCAAGCATCGCATTTTTTGTACTGAGTCAGGCAACTAAGCTTTGTCCCATCGCCAAACACGGCATTCGGACAACGGAGCAACAGATGATCGGCTTCACCACACTTAAACGCGTTCTACTCGCCACCGCTTCCCTGGGTTTCGCCGCGCACGCAGCGGCTGCCAACCTGACCCTGGACGTCTACAACCCAGGGACAAACGCGATTTTTCCGGTGACCTCGGTGCTGGTCAGCGGCGAGAAAGACGCGATTCTCGTCGATGCGCAATTCGGCAAGTCCCAGGCTGAACAGGTGGTGGAAAAGATCCGCGCCAGCGGCAAGCACCTGACCACGATCTACATCAGCCATGGCGACCCGGATTACTACTTCGGTCTCGATACCCTGACTCAAGCATTCCCGGAGGCCAAGGTACTGGCCTCGCAACCGACGGTTGATCACATCAATAAAACCGTCGCCGGCAAACTGGCCTTCTGGGGCCCGAAAATGGGCGCCGACGTTCCGGCAAAGACCATCGTGCCGGGCGTACTCAAGGGTGACAGCCTGATGCTCGAAGGGCAGAAATTGCAGGTCGTCGGCCTCGATGGCAAACAGCCGGATCGCAGTTTTGTGTGGATCCCGTCACTCAAAGCCGTGGTCGGTGGTGTGGTTGTCGCCGAGAACATCCATGTGTGGATGGCCGATACCCAGACCGCGCAATCCCACGCCGACTGGCTGGAAACGTTGCACTCGATCGAAACCCTCAAACCGAACACCGTGGTGCCGGGTCATTACCTGGGTGACAGCAGCCGCTCGTTGGCCAGCGTGAAATTCACCGCCGACTACATCAAGGCTTTCGACGCGGAAACCGCCAAGGCCAAAGATTCCGCTGCACTGATCGCCGCGATGAAAAAGCGCTACCCGACACTCGGCGAAGAAAGCTCGCTGGAGCTGAGCGCGAAAGTCGCCAAGGGCGAAATGCAGTGGTAAGCCGAATCTGAAAACGCAGCACTCTCAAGCCAACTGGAGAATGTCATGAGCAAGATCGCAATCATTGGTGCCACCGGTCGTGCCGGTAGCCAACTGCTGGAAGAAGCCCTGCGTCGCGGCCATAGCGTTACGGCTATCGCCCGCGACACCTCGAAGATCGGCAGCCGTGCCGGCGTGGTCAGCAAGAATGTCGACGTGCTGGATTCGGCAGCGCTGCAAGCCGCCGTGGCCGGTCACGACCTGGTGATCAGCGCCGCGCATTTCGCCACCGTGCCCGCCAGTGCCGTGGTCGGCCCGATGAAGCAGGCAGGCGTGAAGCGTCTGTTGGTGGTCGGCGGTGCCGGTTCGCTGTTGCTGCCGGACGACACCCGGGTGATCGACAGCGCCGGTTTCCCCGCCGAGTACAAAGCCGAGGCCAGCGCTGGCGCGGCGTTTCTCGATGCGTTGCGTTCGGAGAACGAGCTGGACTGGACCTTCCTGTCGCCGTCGGCGGAATTCGTTGAAGGTGAGCGCACGGGTAGTTTCCGTGTCGGCCAGGATCATTTGCTGGTGAGTGCCGAGGGGCGTAGCTGGATCACGTTTGCTGATTACGCGATTGCGCTGATCGATGAAGTGGAAACGCCGAAGCATTCGCGTCAGCGGTTTACTGTCGGGTATTGAATGAGGTGATGCTGAGAGATTGGTCTGGCTTCAGATCTTTCCCCTCCCCCAGCCCTCTCCCCAAGGGGGCGAGGGGGAAAGGGAGCCGATCTTCAAGCCTTTCAAAACTGAAGTTCGGCTCGGTATCGCAGGTCGGCGTACCCTGAACAAACAACCCGGTCAGTCCCCTCTCCCTCTGGGAGAGGGTTAGGGTGAGGGCAATAGCCTCACCGCAAATGCGCCTGCTCTACCAGCCAAATCATCAATTCCTCTAGCGGCGGCAATGCCTCAATTCCCGGCGGCATAACCACGTAATACGCCAGCCCCGTCTTCACCTTCAATTCAAACGGCATCACCAGCCGTCCCGCACGCAAGTCGTCGCCGATCAACGACCAATCACCAATCGCCACCCCCGTGCCGTGAGACGCCATCGACATCGCCTGATCCAGCGTTTCGAAATGCTGGCCCATGTTCACGTTGTTCAATTGCAGTTCAGCGGCCGTCAGCCACACGCTCCAGTCGTGGATATCGCGGGTCGGATGCAACAACAGATGCTGTTGCAGATCAGCCGGTTCGGACAGTGTCGGCGGGCCTTTCAACAGTGCCGGTGAGCAGACCGGTGTCAGTTGTTCATCGAACAGATGCAGTGCAGTGGAGGAGTTGTCCGGCGCCGTTCCGTAGATCACCGCCGCATCGAATTGCTCACGCTGAAAGTCGACGCCATGGGCGAGGGTGGTGGTCAGTTTGACCGGCACGTCCGGGCGTTCCTTTTGCCATTGCAGCAGGCGTGGCACCAGCCAGCGCATCACACAGCTCGGCGCTTTGAGTTGCAGGGTTTCGCGCTTGAGGCCGATCTGCTCGGTGGCCTCAGTGATCAGGCCAAAGACCTTCTCCACCCGTGGCAACCATTCACGCCCTTCGGCCGTCAGCTCCAGACCGCGTGCCAGACGAATGAACAGTTCATACCCCAGATGATCTTCCAGCCCGGCGATCTGCCGGCTCACCGCGCCCTGAGTGATGTGCAACTGCTCGGCGGCCCGGGTGAAGTTGCAGCACTGCGCGGTAATCAGAAACGTATGCAGGGCGGGCAGGGGAGGCAGTCGTTTCATGTGGATCCAAGGTATGACGTGAGGACATGGCTAGTATGACTTTTAATCGATTGTTGCCGCTACCTGCCGACCGTTCAATGAGCCCATGTTCAGGTCATGTGGGGGCGAGCCTGCTCGCGAAGGCTGTTTCACATTCAGCATTGATGTTGGCTGATCCAGCGCTTCCGCGAGCAGGCTCGCTCCCACAAGGAATCTGTGTTTTTAGCTGACAAAAGGGCAATGACATGGCGACGTGTGGCGAAGTACTGGTCAAGTTACTCGAAGGTTATGGCGTCGAGCAGGTGTTCGGCATTCCCGGGGTGCACACCGTGGAGCTGTATCGCGGGCTGGCCCGTTCGAGCATCAACCATGTCACCCCACGGCATGAACAGGGCGCCGGTTTCATGGCTGACGGTTATGCGCGCACCAGCGGCAAACCGGGTGTGTGCTTCATCATTACCGGCCCGGGCATGACCAACATCACCACCGCGATGGGCCAGGCCTACGCTGATTCGATCCCGATGCTGGTGATCTCCAGCGTGCAGAGCCGCAACCAATTGGGCGGCGGGCGCGGCAAGCTGCACGAGTTGCCGAACCAGAGCGCACTGGTCGCAGGCGTCGCGGCGTTCTCCCACACCCTGATGTCGGCGTCGGAATTGCCCGGCGTGCTCGCTCGCGCATTTGCCTTGTTCCAGGCCGGGCGTCCGCGTCCGGTGCACATCGAAATTCCGCTGGACGTGTTGGTGGAGGACGCCGATGCGCTGCTCGCCAGCGTTCCGGTCAACATCGACCGCGCCGGTGCCGCGCCCGCTGCCGTGAGCCGCATGAGTGAGTTGCTGGCCGGCGCCCAGCGTCCGTTGATTCTCGCCGGTGGTGGTGCGATTGATGCTGCTGCCGAACTCACTGAGCTGGCCGAACTGCTCGACGCCCCCGTGGCGCTGACCATCAACGCCAAAGGCCTGTTGCCGTCGACGCATCCGCTGTTGATCGGCTCGACGCAAAGCCTGGTCGCCACCCGCGCATTGGTCGCCGATGCCGATGTGGTACTGGCGATCGGCACCGAACTGGCGGAAACCGATTACGACGTGACCTTCGCCGGTGGCTTCGAGATTCCCGGCAAGCTGCTGCGCATCGACATCGACGCCGATCAGACCGTGCGCAACTATCCGCCACACATTGCGCTGGTTGCCGATTCGCGCAACGCCGCTCAAGCACTGCTCAGTGCCTTGTCGCACACAGCGCTGGCCGAGCGCCGTAACGATTGGGGGCAGGTGCGCGCCGGGCGTCTGCGTGAGGATCTGGCCGCGACCTGGGATGCACCGACGTTGGCGCAAACCCGTTTCCTCGAAACCGTGCTGCACGAATTGCCTGACGCGGTGTTCGTCGGCGACTCCACGCAACCGGTGTACACCGGCAACCTCACCTTTAATCCGGAGCGTCCGCGTCGCTGGTTCAACTCGTCGACCGGTTACGGGACGCTCGGCTATGCGTTGCCGGCAGCGATTGGCGCATGGCTCGGTGGTCAACCCGATAAAGGTGCACGGCCACCGGTGGTGTGCCTGATCGGCGACGGCGGTCTGCAATTCACCCTGCCGGAACTGGCCAGCGCCGTCGAAGCGCGTACCCCGGTGATCGTCCTGCTGTGGAATAACCAGGGCTACGAAGAGATCAAGAAATACATGGTTAACCGCGCCATCGAGCCGGTCGGTGTCGACATCTACACCCCGGATTTCATCGGTGTGGCCAAGGCCCTCGGCTGCGCCGCCGAAGCGATCCGTTCGGTGGACCAACTGCGCTCTGCGCTGCGTGCCGCCACCGATCGCCAAGGCCCGACCGTGATCGAAATCGACCAGAACCAATGGATGCAGGCGGTGGCCCAATGATCAATTTTCCAACCACACTCGACGGCCTCTACATCAACGGCCAATGGTCGGCCGGCCGTGAACATCTGCGCGTGATCAACCCGGCCACCGAAGCGCTGCTGACCACGGTCAATGGCGGTGACGAGCACGCCGTCGATCAAGCCGTCGCCGCGGCCACCGCAGCGTTCAAGCACTGGTCACAAACCAGCGGTGTCGAGCGCGGCGCGATTCTGCGCAACATCGCCAATGGCGTGCGCAACGGTCGCGAGCACTTGATGAAACTGCAGTCGAGCAACAACGGCAAACCGCAGTTCGAAGCGGCCATCGACGTCGACGATGTGATCGCCACATTCGAGTACTACGCCGAACTCGCCGAAGGCCTCGACGCCAGCCAAGACAGCAATGTGCCGCTGCCCAGCGATGATTTCAGCGCACGTCTGCGCCGCGAACCGTGTGGTGTGGTCGGGCTGATCGTGCCGTGGAATTTCCCCATGGTCACCACCGCGTGGAAACTCGCGCCGGCGTTGGCCGCCGGATGTTGCGTGGTGCTCAAACCGTCGGAAGTCACGCCGCTGCCGGAACTGGAGCTGGCGGCGATCATCGCCGAAGCCGGCCTGCCCAAAGGCGTGTTCAACGTGGTTTGCGGCACCGGTCTGGCGGTGGGGGCGCCGCTATCGGCGGATCCGCGCATCGCCAGGATTTCCTTCACTGGCAGTAACGCCGTCGGTGTCCAGGTGATGCAGCGCGCCGCCGAAACGGTGAAGGGCGTGAGCCTGGAACTGGGCGGCAAATCTTCGCTGCTGGTGCTTGACGATGCCGATCTGGAACTCGCGGTCGAGTTGGCTTGCGGTGGCGGTTTCTTCAACGCCGGGCAGATGTGCTCGGCCACCAGTCGCGTGTTGGTCGCCGAGGAACTCGCGGGGGAATTTCTCGAGCGTTTGCATAAGCGTGCGCGGGCGATTCGTGTGGCGGATCCGTTCGACCCGGATGTGGAGATGGGCGCACTGGTCAATCAAGCGCAATACCAGCGTGTGCTCGGTCACATCGACCGGGGTCTGAGCGCTGGCGCGAAGCTGGTGTGCGGCGGCAATCGTCCGGCTGATCTGCCGCGCGGTTATTTTTTGCAGCCGACCGTGTTCACCGACGTGCCCCTCGACAGTGCGCTGTGGTGCGAGGAGATTTTCGGCCCGGTGCTATGCGTGCGCAGTTTCAGCAGCGAAGCCGAGGCAATCGCCTTGGCCAACGACAGTCAATTTGGCCTGGTCGCCAGTGTGGTGACGCGTAACGCCGAGACCGCCGAGCGGGTCGCCAATGCCCTGCAGGCGGGGCTGGTGTGGCTCAACGCGCCGCAAGTGATCTTCCCGCAGGCGGCGTGGGGCGGTTACAAGCAGAGCAGTATCGGCCGCGAATTGGGGCCGTGGGGCCTGGCCGCGTTTCAGGAAATCAAACACGTGATCCGGGCGCTCTGAACGCCCGAAAAAGGTGAGCGCATGCCTCGCAACGAGGCATGCGTCGGCGTCATGGCTTCAATGAGTTTTTATCGATAGTCAGGTGTTTTGCACGACCTCAGGATGAACCCGTCGGCAGCGCTGCAGACCTTTGAAAACAAGGCCTGCAGCGGATCCGGCCGCGCGGATGCAACGGTTGCGACCAACCTCATACTTAAAAGAACAAAGGGAGTCCGTCATGGGCGAGCACGATCTGAACAGGCGTCAATTCATTAAAACCGTCGGCGTCGCCTCGGTGGCGGCGGCCGCCCTGAGCATGCCCTTCATCCGGGCCAGCGCCAGCGACACGCGGTTCGCCGGCAAGACCCTGCGTTTGCTGACCTGGTCGGATGACACCGGCCTCGCGGCACTGCGCAACATCGCCGCCACGTTCGAAGCCAAGACTGGCGCCAAGGTCATTGCCGACCGCACCGGCAGCACTTCGGAAATGGTCGCCAAACTCAAGGCCGGCGGTGATCGTCCGCAGTACGACATCATCACCTTGGCAGGCGTCGGCGCCGAAGGTCTGGCCGCCGCCGGGCTGCTGGAAAAACCCGATCTCAACCGCATTCCCAACCTGATCGACGTCCCGGAACAATACCGCACCGGCGCCAATGGTCACGGCATCGGCTACCTGTTGTGGTGCAACAGTCTGGTCTACAGCACCCGCACCCAGAAAGAAGCGCCGAGCAGTTACGCCGCGTTGTGGGATGCCGATCTGGCACCAAATATTTTCCTGCCGCCGCCGAACTGGACCGAGGCGATGGACCTGATCATCATCGCCGCGAAACTGGCCGGCGGTGACGAACACAACATCGAACCGGGCTTCAAGAAGCTCGCCGAACTCAAGGATCGCGTGGTGACGTTGGGCGAAAACCCGAACCAGATTGCCGAGCTGTTCCGCACCGGTTCGCTGGACATGGGCGGCTTGTATGCGCCGGCATTTTTCCCCAAGCAGATTCGCGATCCGAACTACGGCCTCGGTGCCACGTTCGGCATGAAGGAAGGGTTCTACACCGACCTGATGCTTTCGGTGATGCCGAAGAACCGTCCGGGCGATACCGATCTGGCCTACGCGTTTATCGACCACTCTCTCGACCCGCTGGTGCAGGGCAAGATGGCCGAAGACATCTTCAACGGCCCGGTCAACGCCAAGGCGATCATCTCCGCCGAAGCGCGCAAGAGTCCGTTCATCCTCACGCCGGAGCAGATTGCCGAGAAGGCGATCATGCACGACAACGCCTTCCTGGCCACCGTGCATGACCAATGGATTCGTCGCTATACGGAAATCTTTTCTTCCTGACCCGGACTCCCCCTGTAGGAGCTGCCGAAGGCTGCGATCTTTTGCGTTTGATCTTCTCTGAGCAGATGAGGATCAACAGCAAGATCAAAAGATCGCAGCCTTCGGCAGCTCCTACAGGGATGTGTTGTTTGGCTTTCCATTGACGAGATCATTGCTATGGAACATCAATCCCTGACCCAACCGGTCGGCGCCACTGCCGTGCGCCCGGTGCGCGGTGTTTCGCCGACCGCGCGGGCGTGGTTTTTCCTCACGCCGTCGATGCTGTTTCTTGGCGTGCTGATCGCCGCCAGCCTGCTGGTGCTGCGCATGAGCGTCGGCACCAAAGGCGCGGAGTGGAGCGGTTTCAGCCTGGCCAGTTATGCCCAGTTGCTCGAACCCTATTACCTGAAATCCTTGCTTTTGACCTTGCGTCTGGCACTGATCAGCGCGGTGATTGCTGTGGTGTTGGCGATCCCGGTGGCGTACACCATGTCGCGGCTGACCTCGCCGTTCCTGCGGCGGATTTTCCTCGCGGCGGTACTGCTGCCGTTGCTGGTCAACCTGTTGCTGCAAAGCTATGGCTGGCTGGTGATTCTCGGCCCGGCCGGCATGTTCAATCAGGCGCTGATGGGGCTGGGCCTGATCAAGCGCCCGATCATGTTGCTGTACAACCAGAACGGCGTGTTGATGGGCCTGGTGCAAACCGCGTTTCCGCTCGCGGTGCTGCCGATCGCCAGTGCCATGCGCGGCGTCGCCCGCACTTACGAGGAAGCTGCCGCGACCCTCGGCGCCAGCCGTTTTCAGGTGTTCCGCCAAGTGGTGTTACCGATGAGTTTGCCCGGGATCATCACTGGCGCAACGCTGGTGTTCGCTTACAACGCCAGCAGCTTCGTGGTGCCGTTGCTGCTCGGCGGTCGTCGCGTGCCGATGCTGGCGGTGATGGTGCATGACCAGATCGCGCCGCTGATGAACTGGCCCGCCGCGTCGGCAGCCGGTGTCGTGCTGATTATCACCACGCTGGCGATCATGACCCTGTCCGAATACATCACTGGCCGCCGTCGGCGTCTGCTGGAGGCTTCGCAATGAGTGCTCTGACCAAAAAGCGCATGGCGCTGTTGCCCGGCGAAACCGGCAAGTTCGCCGGGATCCTCTCCGGGTTCATTCTGCTGCTGGCGGTGTTGCCGATCCTGACCATGATCGTCATGTCGTTCAGCGGTGCGTCGAACCTCGACTTCCCGCCGAGCAGCTACAGCCTGCAATGGTACAAAGCGGCCTGGCACACCTTTGTTTCGCCGGACGCCAGCGACGTGCTCAGCCTCGGTCAGGCCATGGCCACCAGCCTGTTGGTGTCGTGCCTGACCATGGTTTTTGCCACGCTGATCGCGGTGCCTGCCGCCTATGCGCTGACCCGCTGCGAGTTCCGTGGCAAAGCTGTGGCGCTGCAACTGATGTCGCTGCCGCTGGTGTTCCCGATGGTGGTGTTGGGCCTGGCCTTGCTGCTGGTGTTCGACAGCCTGCCGTTCCACCTGACCACCTCGCGGCTGGTGATTGCCCACGTGATTCTGGCGCTGCCGTTCGTGGTGAAAAACTGCACGGCGGCGATGCTTTCCATCGGCAGCGAAGTCGAGGAAGCGGCGCGGATGCTCGGCGCCTCGCCATTGCGCGCGATTGTCGATGTGGTGGTGCCGTTGATGAAGTCGGGGATTCTGGCGGGGATGCTGCTGGCGTTCATCGTCTCGTTCAACGAATTCACCGTGACCTATTTCCTCTACACCATCGACGTCATGACCGTGCCGATCTGGATGTACAGCCGCACCGTGTCATCGCTCGACCCTACCGTGTTCTCGTTTGCCGTGCTGATCGTGCTGATCGACTTCGTTCTGATCTGGGCGCTGGAGAAGCTGGTGGGCGAGGGCGGCGTTTCCTTTTGATTTGAGGTGCAACATGACTGGTCTGATTCTGGAAAACGTCGAGAAATTCTATGGCTCGGCGTGCGCGGTACACGACGTCAACCTGCATTTGCCGGAAGGCAAACTGGTGTGTTTCCTCGGCCCGTCCGGCTGCGGAAAAACCACCTTGCTGCGGATGATCGCCGGGCTGGAAACCCTCACTGGCGGTGAGATTCGCCTGGACGGCGAAGACATCGGCCAGACCCCGGCGCACCTGCGCAACTTCGGCATGGTGTTCCAGTCGCTGGCGCTGTTCCCGCACATGACCGTCGGCGAAAACATCGCCTACCCGCTGAAACTGCGCGGCGTCAGCAAGGCTGATCAGCACAAACGCGTGGTGGAGTTGCTGGAGTTGATTCAGCTGCAAGCGATGATCGATCGCCCGGTGGCGAAACTTTCCGGCGGCCAGCGGCAGCGCGTGGCGATTGCCCGGGCGATTGCCGCGCACCCGAAAATCCTCCTGCTCGATGAGCCGCTGTCGGCGCTCGACGCCAAGCTGCGCGAATCGATGCAGGTGGAAATCCGCCAACTGCAACAGCGCCTGAACATCACCACGATCATGGTCACCCACGATCAGCGCGAAGCGATGACCATGGCGGATATTGTCGTGGTGCTGGGCGAACACAAGGTGCAGCAGGTCGGTACGCCGATCGAAATCTATCGGCATCCGGCCAACGAGTTTGTCGCTGACTTCATTGGCTCGGGCAACATCTTCCCGGCCACGGCACTGGGCGACGGCAAGGTCAGCCTGCCGGGCGGCGACGCGCTGCAAGTGCCGATCTGCAGCAGCATTGTTGTGGGGCAGAAAGTGAAGATGCTGATTCGCCCGGAAGACCTGCAACTGTCCGCACCGCAAGCGACGGCGGGCAATCGATTGCTCGGCAAAGTGACGTTTGTGCGTGATATCGGCGCGACCATCGAGACGACGGTGGAGTGTTCCGGAGTGACGTTTACGGCGTTGAGTACGCCATGTCAGGGGATCGGGTTGGGGATTGGCCATCCGGTGTCGGTGACGTTACCGGCGCAGGCTTGTCGGGTGTTGGGGGCTTAGAAACCCTCACCCCAGCCTTCTCCCAAAGGGAGAGGGAGCCGACCGAGGTGTCTGGCGCTGAGAGATCGAGTCGATTATGGATTCGGCAAAGCAGGCGCTATCCATCGACCTGAAAAATCCAGTTGATTATGGATTCGGTAAAGCACTTTCAGGTCGGTGAACCTCTCCAATATTCCCCATTCAGTCCCCTCTCCCTCTGGGAGAGGGTTAGGGTGGGGCTCTTGAAGTTCACACCGAAAGTCTCAATCGCGCCAAATCCCTTAACGGCGGCGCACCAAACAACCGGCTGTACTCACGGCTGAACTGCGACGGACTTTCATATCCCACCCGATACCCTGCCGCCGACGCTTCCAGCCCTTCGGTCAACATCAACCGCCGCGCCTCTTGCAGGCGCAATTGCTTCTGGTACTGCAGCGGGCTCATCGCCGTCATCGCCTTGAAACGGTGATGCAAGGTCGACACGCTGAGGTTCACTTCTTTCGCCAGATCATCAATGCGCAGCGGCTGTTCAAAGTTGCCGTTGAGCCATTTGATTGCCTGGCTGATGCGATGGCTCTGACTGTTGGCAATCGCGATTTCATACAAACGATGGCCCTGCGGGCTGCGCAGCAAACGATAGAGAATCTCCCGGCGAATCAGCGGTGCGAGCATGGCGATGTCTTTCGGCGCATCGAGCAAACGTGCCAGACGCAACACGGCATCGAGCATCGAACTGTCGATCTGCTCGACATACAAACCACGCCCGGTCGGCCGCGTCGGTACGCCCATCGGGCCGGCGTCAGCGATCAGCGCGGTGATTTCTGTCGGGTCGATATCCAGGCGCACGGCGAGGATCGGCTCCTCCGGCGAGACATTGACCACGCGCCCGCTCAGCGGCATCGAAACCGAGACGACCAGGTAATTCAGCGGATCGTAATTGAAGAACTCGTCGGCCAGCCGCACCTCTTTGCGTCCCTGCGCCATGATGCACAGCGCTGGTTGCGCGAGCACCGGGGCAAAGTCGTGGGATCGGGTGTGGCGCGACATGAACAGCGAGCCGATGGCGGTCTCGTAGCTGCCATCGTCGGTGGTGTTGCGGCGGATGATCGCCGCCAGTTCCGCGCGCTGTTTTTCCATGTCAGCGGTGGGTTCGGCTTGAAAACGATCGAATGACGTCATGCACGGCATCCTCGGCAGGGGAGGTGGAATGGAGCAGAGCATATGTTTGTGCAAGCGCCAGCGGTAGACACATCCTGCGAAATGCTTGCCTGATTCTGCCCCGGGGTGTTTCCGCGCCTGCCGCGATCCAACCCTGAAGGAGATGCCGAAGGCTGCGATCTGTTGATCTTCAAGGCAAAATCAAAAGATCGCAGACTTCGGCAGCTCCTACACAAAACGCGCATGACAGACGTGTGACGCAGTTTTACAGGTTGTTACAGGTCTTCTGCGCAGTCTCGCAGGATTGTGCAACGCGGCGGCAGGAATCGACTAACGGTGGCTGGCGTGCGGCCCTTAACCTTTGATCCTGTCGCAGCCCGTCCCCCGGCTGCCACGCGACTCCCTGGGAGGGTTGAACATGTCCAAGCAGATTCCCGTCAGTCATATGGCCTTCGTTCGAGCGCGCGCCGGGCGTTCGGCGGAACTCGGTATACGCCTGAGCGCGTTGATCGAGCCGTCCCGCGCCGCCCCCGGTTGCCTGAGCTTTGCCTTGCAGCATTCGCAGTGTGATCCCGAGTTGTGGCTGGTCTGCGGGTTCTGGAGCAGCCAGCAAATGATGACCAACTATTTCAACAGCCCGGCGATGGAAATCTTCGCCGAGCTGGTGCAGGAGCTGGTGGTCAACAGCCTCGATTTCCACACCTTCAAAGACGTGACGGCTGCGCAAGCCCTCGGTCAATGCGCGGCACCGGTACACAAACTCGTCGGTTGAAGGTTTAATGTCCGGCTTGTTTGTCTGAGCCGGGATATGTGACATGGCACGTAAAGAGTTCGAGCACTTCGAAGCAGTTTCCGCAGTCGTCCCCGTCGAGTTGGGCGGCAACAAGGGCTATCACGCGGCAATCGCGGTCAAGGCCCTGGTCGATGGCGGTGCACCACGCTTTCACAAACTGTTGAATGAGCAGATCTTCCCCGGCGCGATTGCTGCCGATGAAGCGGCCATCAATGAGCTGGATAACCTCAAGGGCGTCACTGACGACGCCGAGTTGATCTGGTAACGCGTTACTTGTTTGCGCCCGGACGCCACATCTTGAACAGGGCCTCAGGCCCCAGCTGGAAGTAATCCGCCGGCCCGCCGCCGCGCAGAATCGGTTCTGCCGCGGCGGTGTCGTAGATGCCGTCCTTCAACAGCCACTTGGCGATGTGCACGGCGACCACTTCGCCGAGGACCAGCCAGCTCGGCACGGTTTCGCCATCGGCGCGCTGCAACTGAATGATCTGCGTGACCTTGCATTCGAAGGACACCGGACTTTCGGCGACCCGTGGCACCGAAATCACTTTTGACGCCACTGTCGTCAAGCCCGCCAATTCAAATTCGTTGACCTCTGGCGCGACCATCGCGCAGCTCTGGTTCATCTGCTCGGCCAACGGGCGGGTGGCGAGGTTCCAGACGAATTCGCCGGTCTGCTCGATGTTGTTCAGGCTGTCTTTGCGCCCGACGCTGGAAAAACCAATGATCGGCGGAATGTAGTTGAAGGCGTTGAAGAAACTGTACGGCGCCAGGTTCAACTGGCCGTTGGCATCCTGCGAGGAAATCCAGCCGATCGGGCGCGGGCCGACGATGGCGTTGAACGGATCGTGGGGCAGACCGTGGCCGTTGGCGGGTTCGTAGAAGTGGATGTCATCGGGCATGTCTGAAGTTCCTGGAGGGCATGAGTCAGTGGGCAATAGTGCAAGTGCAGTCAAACAATTTCCAGTCAGTCACTGATATTCCATCCAATGGAAAACCTGTGAGAGCTGGCTTGCCAGCGATGGCGGCCTGTCAGTCGACAATGATTTTGAATGACAAAATGTCATCGCTGGCAAGCCAGCTCCCACAGGGTTTCGCGTGGGTTTCAAAAAATTATTCCCCCCCGGAAATGACTAAGCCCGGCCGAGGCCGGGCTGTGAGAAGGCTGCTGATATTCAGCTGATGGCAGCGGCAGTACCGGTTTTATCGAAGCCGTCAGCTGCGACGGTTTTACCCAGGTTGGTTTTGTCGAAACCATCAGCAGCAACAGCTTTGCCCAGGCTGGTTTTATCAAAACCGTCAGCGGCATAAGCGCTTGAGTGGCTGGTTTCGATGGCGGCGCTGGCGCCGTTGATGAAGTCGGCGGATTTGGTGCGATCCGAGCCGTCGGCAGCGAAGGTATTGGCGGCCAGTACGGACAGGGTCAGGGCGAGGATCAGTTTGGTTTTCATGGCGGTTACTCCGGATTCGTTGGCGGGTGTGTCTTGCATGGGTTTCATGCTACGCCAATTAAATTGATTAAAAAGCGCAAATTAATGCTAAAAACAATCGATTAACTTGATGTTAAGGGCGGCGCGAATATTCGCTTTCGTCGTCGGAGCGAGCGTCGCGCAGGTCATCGATCAGGTGATTGCAGGATGAGGGGGCAGCATTAATTAGCGATTAATCGCTGTGCGGCGCAGGTGAGGAATTTTTCATGCAGGTCTGGATAACGCGGTGACCCAATCGCTGGCAAGCCAGCTCCCACAATGACAGCGCCGTTCACAGACCTTGGGTACGACGCGAAACCTGTGGGGGCTGGCTTGCCAGCGAAAGGGCCGGAACAGCCACCGTTGCAGTGGCTGTGAAACGCGATCAGTCCGTGACGATCCGCGAATGCTTCTGGGTGTCCTTCATGGTGATGTACACCAGCAACGACACCGCGATGCACGCCGTTACATACCAGTAGTAACCGGTTTCCATGCCGATGCTCTTGAACCACAGCGCGATGTATTCGGCAGTGCCGCCGAAGATCGATACGGTCAGTGCGTACGGCAGGCCAACGCCCAGGGCGCGGATTTCAGTCGGGAACAGTTCAGCTTTTACCACCGCGTTGATCGAGGTGTAGCCGCTGACGATGATCAGCGCTGCCATGATCAGGAAGAACGCGCCCCACCAGGTCTGGATGGTGTGCAGGGTCATCAGGATCGGCACGGTAAAGATCGTCCCCAGCACGCCGAAGGCGATCAGGATCGGACGACGACCGATCTTGTCCGAGAGGCCGCCGATGATCGGTTGCAGGCACATGAACAGGAACAGCGTGGCGGCAGAAATGGTGGTCGAGTCGGAGATGCTCATGCCGACGGTGTTCACCAGGTACTTCTGCATGTAGGTGGTGTAGGTGTAGAACGCCAGGGTGCCGCCCATGGTCAGGCCGACCACGGTCAACAGCTCTTTGGGGTGGCGCATCAAGGTGCGCATGGCGCTTTCTTTGGACTTCTCTTTCTTGGTGAACGACTCGGTTTCTTCCATGCCGCGACGCAGATACAGCGCCACGACCGCACACAGCGCGCCGATGGCGAACGGAATACGCCAGCCCCACGCGTACAGTTGTTCAGTGGTCAGCACGTTCTGCAGCACGATCAGGACGCCCAGCGCGATGAGCTGGCCGGAGATCAGGGTCACGTACTGGAAGCTGGAGAAGAAGCCACGACGTTCCTTGGTCGCCATCTCCGAAAGATAGGTCGCCGAGGTGCCGTATTCGCCACCGACCGACAGGCCCTGCAGCAGACGGGCGAACACCAGCAGGATCGGCGCGCCGATGCCGATCGTTTCGTAGTTCGGGCTGAGGGCGATCAGCAGCGAGCCGAAGCACATCAGGTAGACCGACGCCATCAAGGCTTTTTTACGGCCGACCTTGTCGGCGTACATGCCCATCAGCCAGCCGCCGATCGGACGCATCAGAAAGCCGACGGCGAAAATCGCGGCGGTGTTCATCAGTTGGGCGGTGGTGGAACCGGCGGGGAAGAAGGTTTTTGCGAAATACAGGGAGAAGGCGGCATACACGTACCAGTCGTACCACTCGACCATGTTGCCGACGGAACCGCTGAAGATCGATTTGATCCGGCTGGCGGTGGTTCTTTCTTTGGCCGGCGCAGCAGCCGACCCAAGTGGCAGGGCGTTGGAGTTATCCATTGAAGGATCCTTCGTTTAATTGTTTTTGTGGAGCGCGTCGAAACGCAGCCTGCGAGGGCTATAGCAGGAGGTGTGCCAACGGGGGGAGGGCCGGTTTAGAGGGGGAGACGGGATTGGGTGAGCGGAATATCGCCGAAGGATTTGGTTTGATGAGCGGATTTCCGCTTATTGGAGCGAAGATCAAAAGCCCCTCACTCTAACCCTCTCCCAAGGGGAGAGGGGACTGACCGAGTGGATTGTTCGAGTTGCACCGACCTGAGACATTGAGTCGAACTCAGGTTTTGAATGGCACGAAGATCGGCTCCCTTTCCCCTCTACCCCTTGGGGGAGAGGGCTGGGGTGAGGGGGAAAGATCTCAGCCACACCGAAAATCCCAAGCCCGACTCACTCGCTCAGAAACATCTCCCGACTCAACCCATGCCGCTGCATCTTTTCATTGAAGGTGCGGCGCGGCAGTTGCAGTTCTTCCAGCACCGCTTTCACATCGCCCTTGTGCCGCGTCAGCGCCGCGCGCAGACATTGCGCCTCAAACGCTTCCTGCTGCGCCGCCAGCGATTGCCCCGGATCAATCCCCGGCGCCGGTTCATCCAGGCCCAACACCTGGCGTTCGGCAACGTTCGCCAGTTCGCGCACGTTGCCCGGCCAGTCGTGACTGAGCAGATGACTCAATTGCGCGCCACTCAAGGGGGGAAAGGTACGGCCCAGGCGTTCAGCGGCATTGTGGGCGAAGGTTTCGAACAGCAATGGAATGTCTTCGCGGCGATCGCGCAGCGGCGGCAAACGCAGTTCGGCGACGTTCAGGCGATAGGCCAGATCCTCGCGGAAACGTCCGGCCCGGGCCTCATCGAGCAGGTCGGGTTTGGTCGCTGCGACAATGCGCAGGTCGACGCGAATGCTCTGGTTCGACCCCAGCCGTTCAAGCTTCTGCTCCTGCAACACGCGCAGCAGTTTCACTTGTTGCGCCAGCGGCATGCTTTCGATTTCGTCGAGAAACAAGGTGCCGCCATCGGCATATTCCAGCTTGCCGATGCGCTTGCCCGAGGCACCGGTAAACGCACCGCTTTCATGACCGAACAACTCCGCCTCGAACAACTGCTCAGGAATCGCCGCGCAGTTCAGCGCCACAAACGGCTTGGCTGAGCGCGGGCCGAAATCATGCAGGCAACGGGCGACCAGCTCTTTGCCGCTGCCGGTTTCGCCACGGATCAACACATTGACCGGCAACGCCGCCAGGTCCAGCACTTGCCGACGCAGCGTCTGCAAACCACGGGACACGCCGAGCAACGTCGCATCGAGTTTCGCGCGGTTGTCAGCCTGCTCGTGCAGCGCACGGTTTTCCAGAATCAGCCGGCGTTTGTCCAACGCCCGGCGCAAGCTGCCGAGCAGGGTTTCCGGGCTGAACGGTTTTTCCAGAAAGTCGTAGGCCCCGTCGCGCATCGCCTCGACGGCCATCGGTACATCGCCATGGCCGGTGAGCAGAATCACCGGCAGATCGGCATCGCGTTTCTGCACTTCGGCCAATAACGCCAGGCCGCCCATGCCGGGCATGCGCACGTCGCAGAGGATCACCCCGGCAAAGTGCGCGGGCAGGGCGGCGAGGCATTCTTCGGCGCGGCTGAACAACTGCACCTCGAAGCCGGACAGGCTCAGCCACTGCTCGACGGCGCTGCGAATGCTGCTTTCGTCATCGACCACCATCACTGAATTGAGCATCAGATGTGTGCCTCCAGATCGATCGGCAAAGTCAGGCTGAACACGGCGCCGCTGTCGCCATTTTCGGCGCTCAGACGTCCGCCGGATTCATGCACGATAGCGAAAGATACCGCCAGGCCGAGGCCCAGACCGTCACCCACCGGTTTGGTGGTGAAGAACGGGTCGAAGACCTGGCCCAAGTGGTCTTCGGCAATCCCGCCGCCATTGTCGCTGACGCTCAGGCGCCACAGTTGTTCATCGGCTTCCAGGCGAATTTCCAGGCGCTTGCACGGTTTGCCCTGCATCGCATCGAGGGCGTTGCGCAGCAGGTTGATCAGCACCTGTTCGAGACGAATCGCATCACCGCGTACCCACGCCGGACGGGTCAGGTGCAGCACCAGACTGACCTGCTCGTCACGCAGGCGTGCATCGAGTAACTGTAACGACTGATCGACCACGGTTGCCAGATCCAGCCGTTCGCGCAAGCCGCTGGGACTCTTGCGCGCGAAGGTCTTGAGGTGGCCGGTGAGGGCGGCCATGCGCGTGAGCATCTCGTCCACCGGTTTCAATGCTTTATAGGCATCGTCGACACGGCCATGTTCGAGGAGCAGGCGCAAGGTCGCCAGTTGCATGCGCTGAGCGGTCAGGGGTTGATTGATTTCATGGGCCAGCGCAGCGGACATCTGGCCGAGCGCGGCGAGTTTGGCCGATTGCACCAGACCGTCCTGCGCGGTGCGCAAGTCGCGGGTGCGTTCTTCCACCAATTGTTCAAGTTCTTCGCGGTTGCGCTGGCGGATTTTCGACAGGCGCCAGCGCTGGTTGAGAAACAGCAACAGAAACACCAGCGCCAGCCACACCCCGGCAGCGGCCAGCCCGGCGTTGCGCAGGTCTTCGAACGCCACTTGCGGATGGCGCAGCAGGTGCAGGGTCCAGCCTTCGGCGCTCAGGGGCAGCGATTCCCACAGATAATCCGCCGTGCCTTGCGGGCCTTCGACGCGGCGCAGATCGCTGTTGTCATCGAAGCTGCGCAGCGACAAATGAGTCAAGGGCTGCAGCGACTGCTTGTCGTACTGCCGGGTGGCTTTGATTTCATCCATGTCGCGGGCGCTCAGTGGCCGCAACGAGCGATACCGCCAGCCGGGCTGGTTGGCGATGAAGATGATCCCGCGCGCATCGCTGACCAGTAGCGTGTCGTTGCCCTGACTCCACTCGCGTTCCAGCTCGGGGAATTCCAGCTTGACCACCATCGCGCCGAGAAACTCGTTGTGGTCGCCGAGCACCGCGCTGGAGAGGAAGTAGCCGGGAATGCCGCTGGTCACGCCCACCGCGTAAAAACGCCCGGTGCCCTGGGTGCGGGTCTGGCTGAAGTAGGGGCGGAAGCCGTAGTTATGGCCGACGTAACTGCTGGGCAGGCGCCAGTTGCTCGCCGCCACGGCGAGGCCCGTGTGGTCGAGCAATTCAAGGGTCGAGGATTGCGCCGCGCCGTTGATCTTTTCCAGCTTGAGGTTCAGCGCCGCTTGTTCGTCGGCATCGACCGGGCCGGCCAGCGCCGCGCGCAATTGCGGATCGAGCGCCAGCACGGCGGGCAGGGCACGGTAGCGGTCGATCAGGGTGTGCAGGGAATTGGCGTACAACGCCAGTTGCTGGTTGGCGCGGGCGGCGTCTTCCTCCAGCGCCTGACGTTCGGCGTGGCGGATCGCAAGCGTGGCGGCAAGCGCCGCGCCGGCGATGATCAGCAGGGTATACAACGACAGACGCAAGGTACGGGAAGTCGGCAGCATGCTGGGCGAAGGGTCGGCAGGACGGGGGGGCACGATAGCATGGGCCGAGGTGGCCCGGCGTGCTGTTCGCGCCGGCCACGTTGGTCATACGGCCGTTTCCTGCACCTGATGTCGACGCTGTAGATTCAGCCGTGGTTTCGGCACGGGTCTGGGACGTGGCTCGTCAGCAATTGACTGTGCCAGTTGTTGCAGGCGTTCAGTCACACCGTCGGCTTCACTTAGGTTATCAAGCATGTCTTGAGTGGTTTCCAGTGCGTTCCGGGTGTTGTTGATGAGCGCGGTGGTTTGAGCCATTACCGTGCGGTAAGCGTCAGCGACGGAAGTGCCCTCGTCCACCATTTTTGCGAAATCAAGCTGATCGAGGGGGGCCATCATCTGAACCTCTTGCAAAATGGCCTCTGTGGCTGTTTGCCGGAGCTGGTTGATTCCGTCCTGAATGGACTGTGGCAGCGTGCCATTGGCCAGATCATTTGCACCCTGCGCAATGGTTTGTGTGGCGTCGCGGACTTCAGCCGTGTGCAGCGCTTCGGTTACGCGAATGCCGCGCTTGAAAAAGCGATAACGAATATAGGCAGCTCCTAATCCGCCAAGCAGACCGCCGACAATTCCGCCAATCGTGTTACCAATTCCCGGCGCGAATGATCCGGCCGCCCCACCAACAGCTAATCCGACTCCGAATCCCAGGCTGAAGGCTGCCATCCCGTTTTTGTTGAAGAGGTAGCGGCGGAAGGTCATACCCTCCCGGGTTTCCTGGCTGACATTGGCTTCGTCATCGGGACCATCAAATTCAGTCGCTGCATCATGGGCCTGGCTGGCGACGTTGGCAGTGGTGCGTAAGGCACCGACGAGCTGCGAGAAATCGAACCGTCCGCGCCCATCGGTATCGACATAAATCATCGGGTTGTTCGACACCATTGCATACAGATTCAACCCATCCACATCCCCCGCCGGGTCGGCACTGACCCAGCGCTGCAACCAAGGCGCGTAATAGCGTGCGCCGTAGTAATACAAGCCGCTGACGTCCATTTCCTTGCCCGAATAACGGATGAATTTGTAGCTGATTCCGGTCTCCGGTTTTTCAGCCATCCACGCCGTCGCACCGAACGGGTAATAGCCTTCGTGGCTGATCATGTGCGCGTTCTGATCCAGCTCCAGCGTGCACGAGCCGAGGTGGTCGTCGAGGCTGTAGCGCAGTTGATTGTTCTCGACAGCCGCGGGCGGCGGCGTGATCCAATGCAGACAGCGCGCATTGCCCAGCTGGATGATGTGCAGTTCTTCGCCGTTGTCCTTGCTGTGGATTTCCAGACCCGGCAGGTAGCGCACCTGATGAAAGTGCAGGATGTTTTCGCCATACCATTCGTGGCGTTTGAACACCCGCTCGCCCTGACTGTAGGCGTAATACTCGGCGTCGTTGCGGCCATCGTCCCGGGTCACCAGCGTGACTTCCTGCAACTCGTCGCGCGCATTCCAGTGCAACGGCTGGCCCGGTTGCACGGCCAGCAGGTTGCCGTGGCGGTCGAACAGGTTGTCGAACTCCGGTGGCGGATCCCCCGGTTTGCAGCGCACGCCGCGGTTGCTGAGTGAATCGATGCACATCTGCACGGTGTGATCGGCGCCGGCGCGCACGTGCACCAGTTTCTTCAGATTGCCGCCGTAGTCGTAGGTGAAGGTCTGGGTGTAATTGCGCCGGTCTTCCGGATCGGTCGGCTTGGGCAGACCGGGAATATCCGACAGCGGGCCGTCGTCGTAGCCGGTCGCGCTGATCAGGCGGTAGAGCGAGTCATAGCTGAAATCGCGATGGTCATCGACCCTCTGGTTGGCAAACCAGCTTGGCGCAAAGGCGTGGTCTTCGATGCGGGTGATGTTGCCGACGCGGTCGTAAACATATTCGAAGTCCTGCAGCACTTCACCGTTGTCCTTGCGACTGGACTGGGTGTGCAATCGACCATCGGCCGGATCATACGTCCACTGACTGCGCACGCCGTTGCCGGCGTGTTGTTCGATGAGCTGATCAGTGGCGTTGTAATGAGCGTCGCGCAACACGGTTCGCCAGTCGGTATCGCCTTTGATCAACAACTGCAGGTGCCTGAGCTGGCCAGCCAGACCATAGCGAGATTGCTGGCGATGGCCACCGGCATCGGTCTGCTCCAGCACCGCGCCCAGCGGACTGAACAGACGCCGACTGGTGAAGGCCTGGCCATCGAGGAAGGTGCGGGTTTCGCACAGCGGCTCGCCGCTGAGGGCGAAGCTGTCGGTGCGCAGCGTGCCGGCGCGATCGCTCTGTTCCAGCAACTGGCCGCGCTGGTTGTGACCAGCGTCGGCGCTGGCGTCGGCGTAGGTGAACAGATCGACATCGGCCTCGCCGTTTTCTGCAACCGCCACCACGCGCAGCTGAGTGTCGAAGGTCGTGCGCCAATGGTTGTCGCCCTTGCCCCAGCGTTGCAGCGGTTCGCCGGCCAGACCTGGCAAGTGCAGGCGCCAGCCGGCGTCGACGCTGTCAGTTTTCAATGCTTCGCCGTCGAGGCGGTAAATCGTTGTCAGGCTGGGCACCACCAGACGCGGGGCCCACTGCATCACCAGATGTCCACTCGCATCGTAATGCTGACGGGATGAGAGCGGCACTGGAGTGTCTTCGTCAATACTCCGCAAATAGGCGACCTGCCGCACCGGCAATCCACGAGCGTCGTTTGCAACCAGGTCAGGTGAACGCAAATGCATTGATTTATTCATGCGTCGACCCTCAAGGTCATGAATGTCGAATCTGCTCATGCGCATGTCTCGTCATGGACTAAGCGGCTTTTTCCTTGCTGTATTGGCGATACCTTGCCAGCAGTTCGCGGCCTCGATTGGCTTGAGCCAGACGCAGCGTTATGTCCTTCTGTATCTGTTCGCGGCTTATTGTGCGGGCTTTGTCGGTGCCCACGTTGTCATTGGCCAGGTCAAAGGCCAGCTTGAGAGTGCCCATCACGCCTTCGGAATAGAATTCGTTGATCTCAAGGTTGGCGCATGCAGCGTTCACGTAGCTGCGATCCCGTTCCAGGAGTTCAGTTATCAGAATCAGGCCGTTGTCCAGGGCATCGCTATCCATGCCCGGTATACCGGCCAATGCCGACCCTGCATCCAGTATCGTTTGGCGGGTGGCCAGAAGTTCACTTGCAGCGGGAACGCCTGCTTTGCCAAGTACAAATGACTCAATGGTTTCAGACACTTTTTTCGCGCGCCGGCATCGACCGGCCCGGCCAGCGCCGCGCCGGCGATGATCAGCAGGGTATGCAACGACAGACGCAAGGTACGGGAAGTCGTCAGCATGCCGGGCGAAGGGTCGGCAGGACGGGGGGGCAAGGTAGCATGCAACGATGGGCTTGCTCATGCCGCGTGCCTATGGCCGATTCGATGAGTGCGAATCGTGTCTGACAGATCGTTGAGGGCACCGATCACCCTGTTGCTCTGCTCACGCAGTTCATGAATGTCGACACCGCTGATGCGGGTGACATCAAGCGCTGTGGCAAAGTCCTCGATTTTTGACATATGCATATCAATATCCTGAGCGAGTTTCCCTACTTCGATTTCGAATGCTTCCATTTTTTCAATTGATTTTTCGTTTGTGGCGCCGATCGTTTCATCAACGATTTCCGGCAGGCCCAACAACACGCCTATTCCACTGTTGATCGCGCCTAGCCCTTCTGCACCCACCTCGGTAAGCAATTTTTTGAGGAGCAACCCGGAGCCTATTTTTGTGGTCTCCTTAACGCCCTTCAACACAGATTTCTGATTGGTGAAATTCATGTTGACCAATTTGGCCTGGACGTAATCGCCAAAGTCCATCTGCTTGTATTCCGCCTTTTTTATGATTTTCGTCGACGTCAGTTTTGATGTTTTCAGATTGACTGATGCACTCATGCCGGATCTGTCCGCGACATAATCAAACGCCGCGCTTACAGCAAACTTGGCACCAAATCCCAGACCAACACCTAGCACATTGCCCACGCCAGGCGCTGCCGCCCCCAGCGCCTGACTGCCGATACCGACAGCCAGTCCCACTCCCCAACTGATCGCGTTCCCGAGTACCAGCACCAGTGTTCTGCGTGTTGAAGCGAGTGCGATATCTGCACCAGAGCCCATCCTCTCCAGTTGACCATGTGCGTCGCGCATCCGGTTTTCCGTCATCTTGAGAATGTCCAGTTGCGCGTTGGTGTGCTTGCGCATGTGATCCTTAAGGC